>JAHOYZ010000010.1 GCA_019038695.1 Candidatus Zixiibacteriota bacterium | reverse complement strand
ATTCATCCCTTGCCTTTTGGGATGAAGTATAGCTAATCATTAGGACATTTCTAAAATGCTCATATAGGACATTATCACTTTGCGGGAACAGTGCGAAGTTGGTCAACCTGGTTCGACCGGAACCACTTTTCTTAGGCTCTTTCAATCCTCAAGATTTCCAAAATATCGTCTGAGATTTCCTCGATTGCGCGGCGCGTTACGTCGATGGTTTTCCATTCGCCCACAGCAAACAGATGACGGCAGAACCGTAGTTCCTCTCGGATCTTGTGTACATCGAAGTAGTCTTCGATATCCGTCCGCCCTTCTACCGTGTGGGCCAGGTGATGGGATCGTTCCTGACGAATCTCTACCAGCGTATCAGGTTGCATCATTAAGCCAAACACCTTGTTCTGGCTAAATGACTTCAGACGGGTAAGGATATATTGCTCCATGGTACTGGTTGGGAAGATCGGTATGTTGGCCGCCTTCACCCCATGATTACAAGCGAGATACATACTAATCGGTGTCTTGCAGGTGCGTGATGCCCCGAGCAGAACTACATCAGCCTCCTCTATCAACATTCCCCGGCCGTCGTCATGCTCGACTGTGAATCCAATCGCGTCGATCTTCTTGTAGTACCGATCATCAATCCTCTGCAAAAGGCCCGGCTCAAAATCCGGGTGGACACCGAGAAACTTGGACATGGTAGAGACCATCGGCTTGAGCACATTCAGATGCAGAATGTTCATGGCGTGCAATTTCTCATGCAGATACTGTGACAGACCCCTTGATATGACAGAGAAGACAACCAAATACTGATCGTCAATCTCATCAAGAATTTCGTCGCAGCGTTCCATGCCGCGTACTTCCTGGTAGGTGCGTAGAACAGTATACTCAATTTCCTTGTAGGCATATTGAGACAGAACAGCGTCCATCAACCGTTTGGCAGTCTGGCCCGTGCCGTCGGAGATGACTACGATTTTCTTGGTGTCGTCCATGCGCAGTCCCGGATCAGGAATTGGCCGCCGGGACAGTCTCTATCCTGTTTGGAAGAGTGTTGATCGCACCAGCGTAGAGGTCGATCTGAAGTTCCAGCGGAGTGTTCGACAGCTCAAGACGGAACAGGTGCACAAATGTCGTTCCCTGATAAACCTTCTCAAAGCCACCCTCCGAAAGAGATACCGTAAAGATGGGCATATGCCAGATTTCCGACGATCGGTCTCCTATGACAGCCAATCCGACATCACGATACTGATCGTGCAGACTGTATCCGCGAACCTGGGAATAGGCTCCAACAGAGTCGAGATAGCAATTGTCATATCGTTGCCCATCAATCAGTATAAATCGATCTTCGGCATGACCTGCTTGGAAATTGAAGTTGTTTTCGATTCCGAAATTCACTCCGACGTGATGACCTTCCGAACAAGATAGCGCATACCTAATCCGGATATGTTCCGATATGGGGTCAAAGGTACAACACTTCTCAACACGCAGTGGGATCACGCCTTCGGGTCGCCATAGATGACCGTTACGAACCAATGTTACATTATTGCCGGTGCTTTCGATGTCAGCATCATACGGTTCGACTATGAAATCTCCCTCTTCACCGTAGATGCCGGAGCAGAACCGTTCAGAGTTAACATCGTCGGTGAAGAAATGGTCTATCAGGCAGCGCTTGAGATACCAGTCCTCGCGAAGAAGGTCACTGAGGCCCTCCTCTTTGGCGAGAATCAGATCGTGAATAGAGGTCGTCTTGTCGCTCCCTGTAACCTTGGTTACGGCTCGGTCAAGTTTAAGGTGATACCCTTCCTTACGACGGGTTAGTGTGTCAGTGGGATCGAAACGGTGTCTGTTGAGGGCTAACCCGATGAGGCTTCCACCGCGATTCGGTTTCAGAACTGCCGAGAGAAGTTCTGATGATACCACGACTTCATCGAAACCATCAGCATCGTAGTCACGGGCCTCTATGATCAATTTTTTATCGTCCGCAAGTTTGGCAAGACCACCATCGGCTTCAATGAGATTAGCATAGACCGCCTGACGGATGTGGGGTAGATACAATCCCCCGAAAACACCGTGCCAGTATGGACAATTGCACTGCCCGGCATAGAGCCTGTCGCGTAACCCTACTGCTTCTTCGATCCGTCCCGGGTTGTTTTTCTCAAAGTCGTCCAGTCGGTCAGAGACAGCCAACATCTTCTTGTGCATCAGGTTAGCTTCGTCATACTTGGCTAGAAAACCCCGCCAATGGCCACCACGAACATAGCGCCCATAGCGGTCCAGTTTCTTCTCACTTTTGAGCCATTTCTCGAACTGCTCTAACTCCAGGAAAGCGGTCGGCGGAAGCGCCCAATGGAGCATCTCGGAGTACGATGCCGACGGAAGGTATGCTCGGCCGATCGGTTTGCATTGAGCCGCTTCGCCCAAAGGGATAACTTCCAGCCAGTCGCTGTTCTTATCAACTTCTTCCATAAAGTCTTGCAGCCAACCGTCAGCGTAGCAGTGTTCGTTGGTCTGGGGCCAGACCCCAAACTTCTCACCATCATCGGCATAGACAGCCAGACCATCGGAACAACCTTCGGCCTGACTCTTCAGCTCGTCAATTACTTCCTCGACCGTGCCAAACGGAATAAGATAACGAAGGCGCTTTTGAATCGGCAGGAGTCGTACACTGAATCCCTCGTTCTCAGTGACAAACGGCCCGGTCAACTGGTTCGGTTCGAACCCGGCATATAGAAAATGGGTGTCGTCGATAGGTAAATACTTCACGCCCGACTGAGCCAGCAATTTGGGCAGGTGCGGTTCCCAAATACGTTCCGTCAACCACAATCCTTCCGCCTGTCGCTCAAAATGTCTCTCGATATAATCGCTGAGCATAGCAATTTGGCCATGACAATCCCGTTCTGGAATAGACACCAGAATCGGTTCATAGAAACCGCCGGTCATAAGTTCGACCTGTCCTCGATCAACCAGTTCTCCCACCAGCTGGAAATATTCGGGATGCGCTTCTTGTTGCCATCTCCATAGAATACCCGACTGATGCAGAGAAATCCTCATACATGGCATTTGCTTTATCAGCTGTAGAAACGGTTCGTAGGCATTAGTGTGAGCCTCTTCAAAAACTGCCTGAAAATTCCCTACCGGTTGGTGGTTATGAATGCCAAAGGCCAGTTTGAACTTGCTCATACTTAGAAAAGCTCCAACGTCAGGTTAATATACTTACGCGGGTTGGCGCGAATGTCAGTGATCAGGTCATCCAGATTGTCGGCTGTACGACGGAGATCGTCATACAAACGACGGTCCTCGATCAGTAGCTGCAGGGTACCATCCGGTGAGTTCACGCGGTCGGCAAACTGTCGGGCCGAGAGAGCGAGAGTGTCGAGTTGACCAACAAACATTTCCAGCCGCAATGAAGAGCGATCGAACCGATCAAACGTGGAGTCAATTCGTTCGCTATTGTCGGACAGGATCTGGTTGAGGTTTCTGGAAGCATTGTAGAAATTGTCAACGGTCTTGTCGAGTTTTGTGTTGTTCCGAGAAAGATAAGCGGCCATTGAGGACGAGACTTCCTCCAGACTGGCTACCGTGCGATCAAGACTGGCTAAAGTAGAGTCCGAGCCTGTGTGACGGCGGAAAGCGAACACCAGGTCTCGCAACTCGGTAACCATTTCTCCCATCAGCCCCATTACTTCCGGTAAACCGGTGTCGTACTGTCCATCGGCCACATGAGTTGGATCAAACAGGACAGAATCGTTACCCGGATGGATAGCGATAAAACGTTCCCCCATCAGTCCAAGGTTCTTGATAACAAATCGGGCATCACGCTTGAGAATCACATCCTTGTATAACAGAAGCTTCACTTCCACTCCATCGGAAGTGAGCTTGAGATCACGCACTCTCCCTCGCCGTACGCCGGATACCGTCACCCGATCACCAGCCGCCAGCGTTCCCACGTCGTCGAAACGGATATTGATAATCTGGGCGTTTCTCTCCAGCTTGTACCCCTGCAACCAGTACAGGGACCCAGCGAGGATCATAAGACCCATCAGGATGATAATCCCGACTCTGAATTCTATTCCATTTGAAGCCATCGTACTGCTATAACCATCGGTATGTTAGTATGTTCTGTTGACAAAACTAATACGAAAAAAAACGCATCAGATTGATGCTGCTATCGAAATGTAATTGTCATATCTGAAGCGGGCTATCTTCCCCTCCTCAACAGCCGCCTTGACCGCACAGTTGGGTTCGTGAACGTGACTGCATGGCTGAAAACGGCAGTCGACATAGTACGGTTCGAAATCACGATAGTAATGTGGAAGAATCTCACGGTCTACCTCCCAGAGTCCCATAACCTTAAGCCCGGGCGAATCCACTACAAAACCACCGTCGGGAAGTTCAAACATCTCGATATGGGTGGTGGTGTGCTTGCCCTTGTTGCTGGACGACGAAACCCGACGCGTCTTAAGATCCAGACTGGGGATCAACATGTTGAGGATAGTTGATTTGCCAACCCCGGAATGACCGGCAAACAGCGTTCGATGGCCACTAAGCCGCTCGCGGAGAGTGTCCAACCCCTGGCCGGTCTCGGCTGATACATCCACCACTCCGTAGTCAAGCTCCCGGTAGGCCGCCATGATTTCCTGAAGGTCCGGGGGATGCTGCAAGTCGGTCTTGTTGACCACGATTAGCGGGATTAGGTTCCCCATATCTGCAGCGATCAAAAAGCGGTCGATCAGGCCAGTTTTTAACTTTGGTGACTTGATCGATACAACCGCCGCCAGAATATCAAGATTGGCGGCCAACACCTGCATTTTGGTCTCGCTGCCAACCATCGGACGGAGAAACGCCGTGCGACGCTCCATAACCTTATCTATAGCTCCCCGCCCGTCCGTAGCACGGGTAAATATCACATCATCGCCCACCGCCACGGGCGTAACACCCTTGGCAACATGCTTAACCTTCTGGCGGACTTCACATTTCACATGTGAGCCGTCTTCGGCACGCACATCAAACAGCCTCCCGCGCGTGGCTACTACAATTCCCTTCTCTGATTCTGATATCACACTTCCAAGGTATGTCAGGCAGATTTCGGTAACAAGAGATAAGTTGCACATAAGGACAGGCAAACCCGGTCTGGATTTTTGTTTTCTCCAATTTCGCGTAGAGCCGGGGCTTGTCTCCGCCGCCCCTCGACTCCGGGGAGCACAAAAGAACATGGCAAAGCCATCCCCGAACCACATTGCCAACGTCATTGAAATTGTTTATTGTTGGGGTTGAACATTATAAGTGAGAATTGAACATATGATGAATTTGATTACCAAGATATTTGGCACCAAACATGACCGCGATGTCAAGAAACTGGCGCCATTCGTTGATGAGATCAACGGTCACTTTGAAACCCTGAACAGCCTTTCCGATGAGCAACTGGTTGCCAAAACCGATGAGTTCCGCAAACGGGTAGCCGAGGGCGAGACGCTTGATGATCTCATGGGCGAAGCGTTCGCCGTTGTCAAAGAGGCTTGTCGCCGCAATCTGGGACAGACCTGGGATGTCTGCGATATGCCAACTGAGTGGAATATGGTCCATTTCGATGTCCAACTCATCGGGGGTGTTGCCCTGCATCAGGGTAAGATTGCCGAGATGGCCACCGGCGAAGGCAAAACTCTTGTCGCCACGCTTGCCTGTTATCTCAATGCACTTGAGGGCAAGGGTGTCCACATGGTCACTGTCAACGACTACCTCGCCCGTCGCGACAGCGAATGGATGGGCAAGATATACAAAGACCTCGGACTTACTGTTGGCGTTATCCAGAACCAGATGATCAATGCTGACCGACGCACAATGTACGAATGTGACATTACGTTCGGCACCGCCAATGAGTTCGGTTTTGATTACCTGCGCGACAACATGTGCCAGCAGGCTGAAGATCGCGTGCACCGTAATTACCACTACGCTATTATTGACGAGGTGGATTCTATTCTGGTCGATGAAGCCCGTACCCCATTGATAATCTCCGGTCAGGTGGAACGCAGTGTCCATGACCGCTACCGGGAGATGCGTAGCACGGTCGATACTGTCGTTCGCAAACAGACCGTGCTTATCAATGACATGCTGTCCAAAGCAGGCGAGCTTCTGGCCGCGGAAAAAGCGGAAGATGACTTCGAGATCGGTATTCTCCTGCTCGCTGCACAGCGCGGTGCACCTAAAAACAAGAAACTCCTGAAGATCATGAACGAAACGGGCATGAAGAAACTGGTCACCGACGTTGAATCTTCTTTCATGCGCGACAAGAAATTACACGAAATCGACGACCGGCTATACTACTTTATTGATGAACGCGAACACAGCATCGCGCTGACCGATCTTGGCACCGCTCAACTCAGCCCCGACGAACAGAAACTATTTGAGATTCCTGATATTTCCACCATGCTTTCGGAACTCGATGGAGACAGCTCCCTCTCAAAAGAGGATCGCCAGAAAAAGACCGACGAAATCTACAGCGTTCACTCTGAGCGCTCCGAAAAAGTCCACGCGTTGAACCAACTGCTGCGTGCCTATTCGCTCTACGAGAAGGATGTTGAGTATGTCCTGCAAGAGGGCAAGGTGATGATCGTCGACGAATTTACCGGGCGTGTTCTTCCGGGACGACGTTACAGTGACGGTTTGCATCAAGCCATCGAGGCGAAAGAACAAGTACGAATCGAAGCCGAATCACAGACGTTGGCCACGATCACACTCCAGAACTACTTCCGCATGTATGACAAACTGGCTGGTATGACTGGTACGGCGGAAACAGAAGCCGGGGAGTTCTGGGATATTTACAAGCTGGATGTTCTGGTGGTGCCGCCCAACCGGACGATTATCCGCGATGATGGCGAGGACAATATCTATCGCACCCGCAGCGAAAAATACAACGCCATTATTGAGGAGATTGTTGAGAAGCACAACGAAGGCCGACCGGTGCTGGTCGGTACAACTTCTGTGGATGTGTCTGAGACGCTCTCCCGAATGCTCAAGCGTACTGGCTTGACACACAATGTACTCAATGCCAAACATCATCAGAGCGAAGCGGAGATTGTGGCAAATGCTGGTTCAAGCGGGGCGGTAACGATCGCCACCAACATGGCTGGTCGTGGTACCGATATCCGTCTCGGTGAGGGCGTCACGGGTTGTGGTGGCCTGCATATTGTCGGTACTGAACGACACGAAGCTCGTCGCATCGACCGACAGCTGCGTGGTCGCGCCGGTCGACAGGGTGACCCCGGATCGTCACAGTTTTTCCTCTCGCTGGAAGATGACCTTATGCGGCTCTTCGGCGGTGATCGACTCGGTTCAATCATGGACCGACTCGGCGTCGAGGATGGGGAGGTAATCAAGCACGGGATGGTCACCAAGGCGATTGAACGCGCCCAGAAAAAAGTCGAGGCACAAAACTTCGCCATCCGCAAACACACTCTCGACTACGATGATGTAATGAATATCCAGCGCAGTCATATCTACGAACGCCGACTGGCAGCGCTGGAACGACCATCAATTAAAGACGAAGTGGTCGAACTTATCCAGGAAGTGCTCGACGACCTGATCGAACAGTACTGCCCCGAGGGACAGTACCCTGAAGATTGGAATCTCACCGCCTTCGTCGATGATCTGCGCAAAACTTACTTGCTAAACCTTGAGTTCAAACCGGAAGACATAGCTGCCCTGTCGCACGACAAACTCAAAGAACAAGTTCTCGGCGCAGTTACACACATTTACAAACATAAGGAATCAACCTACGGCGAAGAAGTGATGCGCCAACTGGAACGTTACGCTGTTCTTTCGACAATCGACCGGCACTGGCGCGATCACCTCGCGGAGATGGACGAGCTTCGCACGGGGATCGGTCTGCGTGCCTACCATGGTGCTATGGGCAAACCGATTGACATTTACAAACGCGAAGCGTTCGCTATTTTCCAGAAAATGATCATCACTATCGACCGCGAAATCGTCAACCTGGTTTACAAGCTACAGGTGAACATACCGGAAAGAACCGGCGATGCCGGCCAATCACAAATGCAGACTTCCCATGCCGATGCGACCGGGATGGGTTTGGCAGCTGGCGCCCAATCGAAAGGCGCACCACAGGAAAGTAACCCGATGGCGGCAGCATCACAGGCGGGGAAACAGACCCGCACATTCAAACGACAACAGCCCAAAGTCGGACGAAATGATCCGTGCCCGTGCGGTAGCGGTAAGAAATTTAAAAAATGCCATGGCCGGGGAGCATGAAGTAATTGTTAGATATCGTGCTACTCCACACGTCGGTACACATTGAACGCCCAGGCATCCAGCAGAGGGGAGGCGAAAGTCTCGCAGTACTCATATGATGCGATGAAAACTGCACTGTCGAGAAAAGCAGCCGTAGGATCTGATGGCGAGATAACCAGCCACTCCGGCTGAGAGTCAATTATTAATCCCATATAATCCCCCCGTCGATTGTATTCCGCCGTGACAGGCGTGACAAGACCAGCCCGGTCCAGAATCGGCTGGTTCAGATAATAGCCGACATGGCCAAGGTCTTCAGTAGCCACAACATCGTCTTCCTCCGCGTTGGCCTGGATATACTCAACCACACCATTGTGGATGACAGAGAGAACATCCCACTCGAGGCGGTAGTTTTTAACCGTCGGGTAATTGGCTGCAACCAGGAGAACGATCAGCCCCGCTCCCAGAGAGTATCTTAGTGCCGACGACTCGCTCTTCAACCATGTCCATCGATTAGCCAATACGAGAATTGAGGCCGAGGCGAACAGAATGTAGATGGGATAGATCGGTGCAATGTACCACCTGAAGACCAATGTGGAACTGAAAGTCAGGGCAACTATAGTCGCTATCATCCACACCAACTCCAGATAACCAAACCGAAACTTGCGTATCAACCACCAACCTCCCACCACGGTCAGGGTGGTCATTATCCATCCGAACGGATTGTGCCAGCCCATCACAAAGATCAGGTTGCCACCCGCCGATGAGGCCCACACCCGACTATACAACGCCAGTTTGGCACCAATAGAATTGGGGATCGGTGAACCAAAATAGACGGTAGCAAATATGACCCACGGCAGGAGGATCAGCACCGTTGCAAGCATTGCATGAATAATCTGCCGAGGTTGTTTGAACAAAATATAGATCATTAAGAGACCAATGATCATCAACCCTTCCGGACGAACCAGCGTTGCCAGAGCAGCCATCGTAATCGCATGTATAGGTTTCTGCTGGTGATTCAGATAAAACGCCGCAGTCACCAGTAACGTGAACAATGCGGTTTCCATTCCGCCAGTGTCAGTAGGAAGCAGGCGTGGAAAGAAAGCGTAGATGACCACTGGAACAAAAGCAAACCGGGCGAAACCGACGGCATCAGCAAACCGGTACAGCACTATCGCTGTCAGACCCGAGGCTAATAACGAGACAACAAGAGCCACACCAGGAATGGGCAGACCGATACTTCCGAACGCGGCCAGTATCAACGTGAATAATGGCGTAGTTGTTCCCAGCACTCGCTCACCGAGGTTGAAGACAAAACCGTTCCCGGCAACGAGGTTTGCGGCATATCGGAAAGTGATAAACGCATCGTCAAACGTGAACCGGGTCAGACTGTGAAAGACCAGTCGGGCGGTTATGGTTGCAAGGAAGATAGCGGTGTATATACGGATCGCTTTTGTCATACCGGAAACCTATGTACTTTCTGCGTCCACGACAGTGTTACCGTTTCCATAAAGAAGCAGTTTCTTGTAGGGTGGAACCCTTCATAGTGGTTCCGCCATTTTGAATTGGCAGAACCACCAAGGAGTTCTACCCTACAACTACCTACTTTCCCTGTAGTTGTAGAGAAGGGCACTTGTGCCTCAGTCCACCAGTTTGTGTTCCTCGGTTGCGTCATCCCAAACAGGGAGTTTGAACTGATCGGGGCGTTCTTTTAGTACCCTTCGCAGCCATGAATCAGGATATCCCTTATCCTTTGGCCGATGCTCCTCATTCTGCACATAACCGTCATTGTATTTAGTGATCAAATGTTCCGCCAGTTGTTTCCAACGAGCCATCGTTTGTTCGCCCTGTCCAACTGAATAACCCGTCAGGTACCTGGTCATCAACTCGTGGTCAGTTTCACAAAGTTCGAGAGCTGCCTTTTCAATGACTGGTTGCAATTTGAAGCAAGCTCCCTCAAGTTCGGCTTGTACCGCCAGAATCTCAGGAGCCATGTAGCTATATTTCAGATTGGCGTAGTTGGCCACCAGGTTAAACACCCACCATGCGGATTCCCACGAGAATGCGCTTAAACTGCCACGAGCAAAAGATTCCGGGACGGCGTTGATTCCGCAATACAGGGGAACGTAGCAAGTCATGTAGGTGTCATCGACGCCGTACCAGTAGACGCCCCCGATAGGATCAGGTAGCCATGAACGCGATTGAGACACGAAAGAGAAACCGGTTTGCTGGGTCGAGATGGATCGTTCCCAACCATATTCCATAGTCGTATCGGCGTTGTCGGGATCATGCCAGGTTAGCGGTCGCCAACGATTGGGGGTGCCATAGGGACCGGCATCAATTCCCTGAGTGGCATCAAAATCGGTGCCTTCGTAGTGGTCACGCATCAACGCGAATACATCAGCGATCGAGAGTTTTGTGTCGGGTTTGATCCACAATGGGTAAGGCTCCGCATCGACAACGCCCCGATGATAATCAGCGGAGAAATCCTGTGATGGGGCGGCTCGACGGAATATGCTCCACACGCGAGCAGAACAAAATCGCAGGTTGCTTGGTGTTGTCGGACAATACGCTTCGCTAAACAGAAACGGCTCACCAGAGTCAGGATCGTAGTAGCCCTTCTCAACAGCCAGCGATATTGCGTTCTTGCTGTACAGGCAGTTCTCGGGATCATCGAGAGGGAACTCGCCGATACGACCCTTGTTGGCATAGGCTGAGATGTAGCCATCGGGGATGCGCAAAGCGACCCACACAGCGCCCTGACCACCTTCGCCGGGACCGAACATTTCCATAATCCAGGCCTCGTCCTGATCAGCAATCGAAAATGACTCGCCGTTCGAGAGGTAACCGTAACGTTCGACCAGATCGGTCATGACTTTGATTGCTTCGCGAGCAGTGTGGGCGCGTTGCAATGCGAGCTCCATCAGGTCCCAGTAGTGCATCAAACCGTCCGGGTTTCGCAATTCCTTGCGGCCACTGGTCGTCGTTTCGCTTATGGCCAGTTGATGCTCGTTCATCATTCCCACGACTGCATAAGTATGCTCTACCTGTTCGATCCAGCCGCGAACCTCCCCTTGCCAGTTGGTGATGGCCAGTGAATCGCCTTTTTCGTAGTGAGCAGCAGGTGAGTATTCAAGCTCAGGATGAAACGTCCCATCGCAAGTGTAAGTAATCATCACCGAGCCGTCGACCGATGCACCTTTGGTTACCAGCAGATTAGTGCAGGCTATAGTATAGCTGCCGTTAAAGATCAAAACTGCAGTTATGAGCGTTACCAACGTCCGGGTATTTCTGCACATTGTGTTTTCCTCCACATTAGTTTTGCCGTTTCCACTTAAGTAATAGACGATCTTCCGCGCAGGCAAATAGAATAGTATTGGTCTCCAGCTAACGGTATTAGGGGGAGTATTGCTATAAGCCTTGCTTTTTCGATACGAATTGACTAAATTACCCATGATCAGGTGTAGCAGGCTTGATTAATGTGGTAAGACGCAACGGTTTATTTTATTGGGACGAACAAACGCATCCGCAGAAGGAGTAACTCCATGAGACAGGTTTATCTACTTCTAATCATTCTCACACTGATGCTGGCTTTATCAGCTTTTGCTGATACGCCACGCGACACTCGGCTGGAGCAAATTATCGAACCAATTTCTATTGACGCTCCAGCTTCCAGGGCAATGTGCACTATGTATAAAACAACCGGAACAATGTACGGTAATTGGAGCGGTTGGCTTGCCGGCGACAATGTGGTCACCTATTTCGATCCATACGTGATGTGCGGAGATCCTGGTTACCCGTTTGAGATCACATCATTCAGTTTTGCACTATATGATTATAATCCGGGGACCGTCGTATGGCCGGCCGATATCGATATTGTTGTATACGACAATAATGGTAGCAAGTGTAATGGTCCCGGAGCTGAGTTATGCCGCTTCACTATCATTGCTGATGAAGCTACCTATAGCTCTGCCTTTGGAACGGCGATATTCCCGACTCCCTGTAGTGTTAGTGGGCCTTTCTTCATAGGTGTTGAGTATAATTCGGGTGTATACTATACTATTCCGAGTCTTATATTCGACGACAATACCACCCCGGATACCTGTGATAATTTTTTCTCCTACGGTGGCAGTACTTACGAATGGTACGATTTCTGGGGGAATCAAGGCTACCCCATGTTTATAGTAAATGGAAATGGAGCTTTTGAAGGTCTATCTTTGGATCATGTTGATGGTTTTTCTGCTCCGGATCAGATTGAATCAAACACCCCGATCAATTTTCATATCAGGGCTACTTACCAACCTGGAAATGGTAGTTATGTGGGAGCTTTTTCAAATGGATTCAGAGTGTACTCCCCGGATGGCGCAACCTGGCAACCACTTACCTGGGATACGGCTAATATTGGCTGGTCCAACCGTTTTGACCTTGGCTTTTGGGTAGGTGAACATAGTGTAAATGGCAGCGGGGCGGATACAATAGGCTTTTCTGCTTCTGTTATGTTTTCCACTATTGGATTTGAGGATGGTTTTGATGAAGAAGTGTGGACGATATCTACCCAAGTCGATGAATCGCAAATAGGTAAGACACTCTGCATTGATTCCTGTTTCTACCCACCTTCCGGCTCCTGGCTCTGGGCTTTCGTTGGAGGGGGCGGCTATCCACCCCCCTGGAGCGGACCGCATTGTTTCACCATTGTAGAACCAACCCCTCACTGGCCCACCAGGAATCATGATTATGCCCGCACTGGCCGAAGTGAACTTGCCCTCGGCGACGCGGAATGTGACCTGACCCTGAACTGGAGTTTTGTACATCCATCCTATGGAACGGGCCTAAGCGCAGGTCCCGCGGTGTACGGGGACAAAGTGGTCTGTAACTTCACTTACGAATACAAGGTCTTCGATCTGGATGGAAACGAACTATATACGTTGTCTGGATCCCCGGAAATAGGGGGCATGCTTCGCTGCATTCCCACCATCACACCGATCACCGGGTACCCGGACCCTGTCATGTTCGTAGCGGGCGGAGATTATGCGTCTGTGGCGGCTTATAATTTCAGTACCGGTGCATTGATATGGAGCAGAGACGTTACGACAACTCCCTCAGAGCTTTATGGATACGTTAGATACGGCGTCTTTACCGTGCTGAGTATCGGGGGAACAGACTACGTCTTCTGGACTACCGATGACGGTTATGTAGTCGGGGCGGATGCCCTCACAGGAAGTAAAATTCCTGCATTCCCTGTATCTCTCGGTTACCCGATTACTGTTTCCCTGGCAACCGATGGGGTAAGCCTGTTCACAGCAACTAATGCCAGCGGGTATTATGGGGATGTTTATTCTATAGACCCAACAGACGGCACCATCAACTGGCAGTTGTCGTCGGCCGGTGGTCTTCAGGGAACAACTGAGTATGGTGGATCTGTTTCTTCGGAATTATTTTCTGGAGGCATTTCTTATGACTCGAATCTCGATGTTCTTTATGTGAACTCAGAAGTTAACGGTGATTATCCTGCTGACGGGCTGTTCTATCGCATCAATGCCTCCAACGGCCAGTTAGCCGGTCCGGTCACTCAGGCTCACAGAGTTAAGTATACTACTCCGATTATTGGAGAAAACAGGGTGTATGTGTCCTCATTGTCACGTTGGGCATCTTCCCCTCTAAGCGGACATCTTTATGCCATCAATAAGACAACAGGTGATGTTGAATGGACATCTTCCTCGTATTCGGGAGGGGCTTTTTATGGTGAGGGTATTTTGACCACTGAAACCAGCGGTCCCAACAAACTCCTGATCTTTGATGATGATGGTTTCCTCAGTTGCTATCAAGCTGATGATGGAACTGAGCTCTTTCGCAGACGGATTTCGTTTGGTGGTTTCCCCAGTAATATGGGGCTGAGTGGAGCTATTGCCGAAGACAGTTACGGTGATCTTCATGTTCTGTTTGCTGCTTACTGGGGAGCACTGTTTGATCTAACCATCCAGTCCGACCGCCCTCGCCTGGAGATTCAGAACTATCACCCCGCCATCAAGGTTTTATATGATCCCGATGAAAACGGCATAGTCACTTTCCCGAATGTGTTTACAAACACCGGCTGTGATCTTCTGACCTTCAGTTCGGTCACAGGGGATGAGAACACAGGCTACGTGAACATTCCCGAAGAGCCTTCTTCTGGGAAATCTCGATTTAGTGTTGAGCAGGATGGAGAAATCAATGAATTCACAGTTTCTGTTCGAAGCTCACAATCGGACAGCTACGGTAGCCGAGGTGTGCCGCCATACCTTGAGAGCATAGATTTACCATTGGCTTCAAGCACCATCAGTCCAGGTGATTCGATGGACTTGATTCTGGATCTTGATACCAGCCTGATTCCGGATGATGACACCGTCAAGTTCTACATAACATTGTGCTCGGACGATCCTGATTTCTTCCTGAATAACCCTTCCCTTTGTCCTGAGATAGAAGTAATCCTCGACAACACCTGTTGTGTCACCCGCGGGAATGTTGACAATGAGGTTGAGTCTACATTTGAAATAACCGTAACCGATTTGGTCTATTTGATGCAATATATCTTCTATGAAGGAAGCCCGCAACCACCCTGCTTGGAACAGGCCGATTGTAATACGGATGGAAATATCAACATAAGCGACTTACAGTTCCTTTCGCACCGCCTGTTTAGAGGTGGTCCGCTACCTGTTGGCTGCGACGAGACAGAGACCCTCACCCCCGATTTCGAAGGAAACGTGATAGTTGAGCTTAATGGCGGCTCTGGTGTTGCCAATATCGGTGATACTAACGTGCTTGAGATCCAGTTGTTGAATCCCTCGGATGATCTCTCTGGTTTTACAATTAACCTCCAAATCGGCATTGCCACCAACTATGTATTTGATCCCACTCACGGCAGTGGCTCTTATGATTACATCAATGCTCTTCTGCCTTCTCCAACATCCTATTTTGATTTCTTATTCAGGGGCTTAGAAGCAATTGATAATAGTTCACCTGACAGTATCATGGTGGGTGGAGCTACAATGATGATGGGTAGTGGACTTCCTGCTGGTAACGCGGAACACATATATACCCTGAAGTTCTACATCCCCGAAGGTGAAGCACCAACTTCTGGCGGGGTGTGTATCACACCGATATTCTATCCCGAGGCAGCAACATGGACTTTTTCGGATGAAACCGGTACCCATGGCACTCCTCCCGATTTCATGGGACAAGCACCTGATACTGAAATCGAACCCGGTTTTGCCCCACTTTGTTTCGACATAGTTCAGCCAGTAGGTGCCTGCTGCGACCGCAATGGCGGCTGCTCGATCGAAACTCAAGCCGACTGCGAGGCGCTGGATCATCTCTATATTGGCGATGGGACAACCTGCGATCCCAATCCCTGTAGTCCGGTTGGCGCCTGTTGTAGGGAAGATGATGGCCAGTGTCTACAG
The DNA here is from genome assembly GCA_019038695.1 of Candidatus Zixiibacteriota bacterium. Classification (NCBI taxonomy): domain Bacteria; kingdom Pseudomonadati; phylum Candidatus Zixiibacteriota; species Candidatus Zixiibacteriota bacterium. The sequence goes on along the minus strand of JAHOYZ010000010.1, from coordinate 248,263 downwards.
CGTACTGAGTGGTATTGTGTAGACGTACTGGGGCGTGTATACGCAGGCGATGGTGAACCCTGTGAACCCAATCCATGTGATTGTTGCAATGGTGACGGAATGCGTGGCAATGTTGACGGTGATATCGACGACGAGATCAATATTGCTGACCTGACTTACCTTGTAGCGTACTTATTCACCGGAGGATCGGAGCCACCATGCGAAGAGGAAAGTGACATAGATGGCAATGGCGAGATCAATATCGGCGACCTGACTCATCTGGTGGCATACCTATTCACTGGTGGTATACCACCGGTGGCGTGCCCGTAACTCGTACTAGCACGATGACAGATTCGGATGGCCACCCTCGGTATCGACGGGTGGCCATTCGTTTTCATTACCACAACGTCGCCCTCTTGATGATTCGTGCTGGCCTTGACCCCACATAGACAGGCTAAACCCGGCTCCATTTGGAGTGTCTCGCCATTTCAACGGGTGTGGTGATTGCTGGTGAGCGGAAAGTGGTTGTGATTGTGTACAATATCTCCGTATACTCATGGCAGCATGCGGTACGAAACATTCATTGCTCGTCGTTATTTACATTCCGGCCGGTACTTTGTCTCGGTGTCAACCTGGATCACCATTCTTGGTGTAATGCTGGGGGTCGCAGTGGTCTGTTTTGTGATGTCGATGCACAACGGTTTCGAATCTGAGATTCGTTCCCGTTTACTGGGTACCACTTCCCACATCTCTGTTTTCCCTCTGGGGGAACCGTTCATCGATAATTACGGTGAGCTGATTGATACTCTGGAGAACATTGACGGGGTGGTGGCAGCTTCGCCGTTTATTTATTATAAAGCGGCTATTGCATCGGCCTCAGCCGGAGACGGCATAGTTCTGCGTGGCATCGATCCCGAAATGGAACGTCGAACATCATCTGTCGCCCAAAATGTCACCATCGGTGATTACGATTTCAGCCCCATTGTTGAAGATGGTGACTCCATTCCGGGCATGATTATTGGTGCTAACCTGGCCGAACGGCTGGGCGTTTTTCTAGGTTCCTCGGTGGCTCTGTACTCACTACGAGGAGAAGATCTCCATCGTCGTGCCCGCCCTCGGGTAGCCCGGTTCTATATTTCCGGTCTGCTCGAAACCGGCATGTATGAGTTCGACGCTCAGATGGCGTATATTTCTCTGACCTCCGCCCAGAAACTTTTTCGCACCGGTGATGCCGTTACTACGGTCCATCTGAAGCTGAGTGATGTCTATCTAGCCGAAGGGTTAGCCCCGATGATCGACTCTGCTCTGGGTTTCAGATACGACGTAGTGCCCTGGAATGAACTGCATCGCAATCTTTTCACCTGGATCGCCCTGGAGAAGAAGATTCTGTTTCTGGGCTTTATCCTGATTGTGCTGGTGGCCGCCTTCTCAATAATTTCCACCCTGGTCATGTTGACGATGGAAAAACGAACCGAAATTGGGATTCTGAAAACAATCGGTTCGACACCAAGTTCGATCCGTAAAATATTTGTATACAAGGGATTAGTAATTGCGACCTATGGCGTAGTACTTGGCTGGGGGTTGGCTATTATTGCCGCTTTGTTGCAAAACCGCTATGAGATCATTTCATTGCCACCAGATATCTATTTTATTAGCTATCTGCCTATCGAAATACACCCGCTCGATTTTCTCATCGCTGGTGCTCTCACCTATGGTATCTGCTTCCTCGCGGCGTTATATCCAGCATATCAGGCGGCGCGTCTTTCGGTAATCGATGTTTTGAGGCGTTAAATGACTGATATTCTAATAACGACTAAACGTTTCTCGAAATCTGGCGAAAATGTTATTATACGGGCGTGCATTGTGTACGCACGATGAGATAGGCATATGAACGACAACAATTGGATTCTTGAGGCCGACAACATCTACCGAGAATTTTGTACACAAGAGGCAACCGTTCGGGTGTTACAGGGAATAACCTTGAATCTGCACAAAGGGGAGATGGTGGCGGTTACCGGAGCATCGGGAGTGGGCAAATCCACTCTGCTACACTTGTTGGGCGGCCTGGACAGACCTTCCAGCGGCGAAGTGCGAATCGGCGGAACCAGCCTTGGCCCACAATCGGAGGAAGAGTTGGCAAGCTTCCGAAACCAACAGATTGGTTTCGTGTTCCAAATGCACCACCTTATGGAAGACTTCAGCGCTTTGGAAAATGTTATGATTCCCTTGTTGATAGCCGGTCGCAAGCGACGTGAAGCTCTGGACAGGGGGGAACTCCTAATGGAGTTCGTGGGTTTAAGTGATAGAAAGAATCACCGCCCGAATCAGTTGTCGGGTGGTGAACAACAGCGCGTTGCAGTAGCCCGTGCTTTGGCCAATGAGCCCCGGATTGTCCTGGCTGATGAGCCATCGGGCAATCTGGATACCTCAACCGGACGCCGACTTCACGATCTTCTCCTCAGGCTGAACAGGGACCGAGCCACGACTTTTCTGATCGCGACTCACAATCAGGAACTGGCTCAAATGTGCAATCGTCAACTTGAGATTATCGATGGCTGTATTTGTGAACACCAATCGAGTTAGGTAGAAGATATGTTATGTCAGGATTGCAATAATCGGGAAGCTCAGGTTCATCTGACGCAGATCATTAACAACGAGAAAACGACGCTCAACCTATGCAAAGAGTGTGCTGCCTCGCGGGGATTTCATTCGCCATTGGACAATGTACCCTTTCCATTGGCTGAGCTTCTATCCGGATTGGGATCGGCTATGCCCAGCGCCGAAAAGCAACAGGTTGAGCAGATCGCTTGTCCCAACTGCGAATTGACCTTTCAGGAATTCACCGGACAGGGTCGTTTCGGCTGTGGTGAATGCTACAAAGCCTTCCGCACACAGTTGGAACCAATCATGCGTAAAATCCACGGTGCCTCGCTGCATCGCGGTCGTAGTCCGGTAATCCTCGACACATCTACTCCGGAAACTCCGCAGGTACTGCCGGTTCGGGAAGAAGAACGCCTTGAAGAGGAGTTGATCAAAGCAATTGAAGGCGAAGATTTTGAGCGCGCGGCCGAGATTCGCGACAAACTGAAAGCAATGAGAGAGAGCTTGGCTCTCGATCAATAGTAATAGGGGTAAGAAAGTTGGGAACGATGTTCGAAGAAATGGCCACATCACCGGCCGTTTGGCTTTCCGGTCAGGGCGAAGATGCACTTGTAGTACTCTCTACCCGGGTGCGCCTGGCCCGCAATGTCGCCGGCTGTAAGTTTCCCCCATCGGCTGATGCCGAGACAAGGAAACGGATTGTTGGATACGTCGATTCGACGGTGGAACGATCAAGTCTTCTCCAGGAAGGCCAGTATCTCAAAGCGTCCGATATTTCTGAGCTGGACCGCAACTTCCTGGTCGAACGGCATCTTATCTCGCCTGCCTTTCTCAACGGCGAGTTGTCCAAAGCTCTGTATGTCGGCCCTCAGCAACGAGTCTCAATCATGGTCAACGAAGAGGACCACCTGCGCGTTCAGGCGCTCTCATCCGGCCTTGACCCCAACGGGTCATATGAGTTGGTAACAAAGTATGATGCTGAAATGGGTCGCTATCTTGAGTATGATTACGATCCGGATTTCGGCTATCTGACCGCCTGTCCCACCAACGCCGGTACCGGTATGAGAGCCTCGGTTCTGATCCATTTGCCAGGGCTGGTTCTGACCAAAGATATTGACCTCGTCATTTCGCACATCACTCGCAGCGGTTTGATCGTCCGAGGTTTTTACGGAGAAGGTTCGGATGTGCTGGGAAACCTGTTCCAGGTTTCCAATCAGAATACGCTGGGTATTAGCGAAGAAGAGGTGCTGAACCACATCACCAGAATCACCCGCGAGATTATCGACAAGGAAGCCGAAGCGCGGCAACGTTTGATTGACGAAGCCGGGGATATGATCGAAGATAAGATCTGGCGCGCCTATGGTATTCTCAAGACTGCCAGGGTACTCACCTCTGAGGAGGTGATGAACCTGCTGTCGGCGGTACGACTCGGTCACGCCATGAAGATTATCGATTCTCTGGATGTAGCCCTAATTAATGATATTCTGCTGCTATCGCAGCCAGCCCATTTGCAGAAATTCTATGGTTCGGAAATGGATCCCAATCGACGGGATTTTGTGCGTGCCCAGATGGTGCGTGAGAAACTGAGAAACAACTGAGGCCGATATGATGTTGCAACACGGACTTTATAACACGGACGAAATCGGGAAGGACAGCAGGCTATGAACGAAATGTTTACCGAGCGAGCGCGTAAGGCCATTGAATTCGCCCGAGACGAAGCCTCGCGTCTGCGCCATGACTATATTGGTACCGAACATCTGCTGCTGGGTCTTATCCGTCTTGGCGAAGGACGGGGTCTGGAAATCATTACCAACCTTGGTCTCGAATCGGATGACCTCAGGCAGTCGATCGAAGAAGTTGTGCAGCCTTCTGGTGGAACCATGACTATGGGCCAGTTACCCCTGACCGCTCGTGCCAAAAAGACTCTTGAGGTCTCCGGGCAGGAAGCTCGGGCTTTGAAGTCAAAGGATATCGACACCGAGCATATTATTCTGGCCCTGCTCAAGGATGAAGAAGGTGTGGCCGCTCAAGTGCTGTCTACTTATGATATTGACTACAAAGAAGCCTACGAAGAACTGAAGAACATCCAGAACGGGCAGCCTTCATCGTTCAAGCAGAAGCGCAAGAAATCAAAAACCCCCGCCCTCGATCATTTCGGACGCGACCTGACCGAACTGGCACGGCGCGGTAAGCTCGATCCGATCATAGGACGCACCGACGAAATCGAGCGTGTATCCCAGGTTCTGTCACGTCGCAAAAAGAACAACCCGGTCCTCATCGGAGAACCAGGCGTGGGCAAGACAGCTATCGCCGAGGGACTCGCCCAGCGTATCGTCGAGAACCGTGTACCGCAGACACTTGAGAATAAACGTCTGGTCACGCTCGACATGGCTTCACTGGTGGCTGGTACAAAGTATCGCGGTCAGTTTGAAGAGCGACTTAAAGCAGTTTTGAACGAAATCATCAATGCTACCGATGTGGTCATCTTCATTGATGAGATCCATACGATCGTCGGAGCGGGTGGAGCGGAAGGATCGCTCGACGCTTCGAATATCTTCAAGCCTTCTCTGGCACGTGGCGAACTACGTTGTATCGGCGCCACCACTATGAATGAATACCGCAAATTTATCGAGAAGGATGGAGCGCTGGAACGTCGTTTTCAGACCGTGATGGTTGATCCGCCATCGGAAGAAGACACCATTGCTATTCTCAAAGGTCTGCGGCCCAAGTACGAAGAACATCACCAACTGATTATTTCCGACGGGGCCATTGAGGCGGCCGTCAAACTCTCCAATCGTTATGTCTCCGGCCGGTTCCAGCCCGACAAAGCTTTTGATCTGATCGATGAAGCTGGTTCGCGCGCTCACCTTTCAACCTTCACCCGGCCACCAAAGTTCTCAGAGATTGAGACCGATCTGGCCGACTTGGTGAAGACTAAAGAGGATGCCGTCAAAAGCCAGGCTTTTGAAACAGCGGCGCAACTCCGTGACGAAATCAAAGTAAAAAAGGACGAACTGGCCAAGCTACAGAAAGAGTGGGAGGAAGCCCGCGAGAACAACAAGATCACGTTGTCGACTGATGACGTCGCTACTGTGCTGGCCAAAATGACCGGTATTCCCTTGTTCCGTCTGGAAGAAAATGAGTCCAAACGCTTGTTGCGGATGGAAGAAGAAATCCAGAAGACAATCATCGGCCAGAATGAGGCAATCGTTTCCATTGCCAAAGCCATCAGACGGGCAAGAGCTGGCCTAGGTGATCGTCGACGTCCAATCGGCACTTTCATATTTCTCGGTCCTACCGGCGTTGGGAAAACCGAACTGGCGCGCCAGTTGGCGGCCTTCCTGTTCGAAGATACTGACTCCCTGATTCGCATTGACATGTCGGAGTACATGGAAAAGTTCGCTGTCTCTCGCCTGATCGGCGCACCTCCGGGGTATGTCGGCTACGAAGAAGGCGGGCAGCTTACCGAGAAAGTCCGGCGCAAACCATATTCGGTAGTTCTGTTGGATGAAATCGAGAAAGCTCATCCAGATGTCTTCAATATCTTACTCCAGTTGTTCGACGATGGTCAACTGACCGACTCGTTCGGGCGGAAGATAGACTTTAAAAATACTGTTGTCATTATGACTTCGAATCTAGGAACCCGACAACTACGTGATGACAAAACGGTCGGCTTTGCTGCTTCGGCAACTGATCTCTCGTTTAACGGCATGTCGTCGAAGATCAAAGAAGAACTGCGCAAGACCTTCAGTCCCGAACTTCTCAACCGTCTTGATGAGACCATCATCTTCCATTCTCTCGAACGCGAACATATCGCTCAGATCATAGATATTATGATAGCCGATACCGCCGAAGAACTGGCGGAGCGCGGTATCAGCTTCAATCTTACTGAGCAGGCCAGGGGCTTCCTGACCGAAAAGGGTTATGAGCCTGAGTTTGGTGCTCGTCCGCTGGCCCGTGCTCTGCGTCGGTATCTCGATGATCCATTGGCCGAGGAGATTCTCCGGGGTCAATTTGCCGGTGACTGTGAGCTGACCATCGGTGCAAACGACACCGAATTGACGTTCACCTTCAACGCCAAGGATGAGGACTCCGAGGAATCGAAGGAAGAACCATCGGAGGAAGAAGTGAATAGCTGACATTTTTGATAGATAGTCAGTCGAAAATACAAACGACCGTATCTCTAGGAGATTCGGTCGTTTTTTCATGGCACAACCGTCTAAACTCCTGATTCCTTGCTGTCCAGTACGGAAGAACGGTAATAATCGACACCATTCCAATTGGGCTCAATATTCCGGAGAATGTCCCGATATAATTAATGGAGTGTATCGAAATGAAACTGCTCTTAAACCGTGCCGCCTCTTCGTAGAGTTAGCACGGCCAATGAGCATGAGAAACCCTAAGAACGAGAGATACCAATATGGATCTGTCACCAAATGATATACGCAACTACGAGTTTGATACCCAGATGCGTGGATTCGACAAGGAAGATGTACGGAGTTTCCTGGAGGATGTGGCGACTGTTCTTGAGGGCATGAAACAGCAGGACCTGAAGCTGTCCATGGAGATCGACTCACTCAAGACACAACTCTCAGGGCTTCGTCAGTTTGAGGACACTATTAAGAGTGCTGCTATCGACGCTCGTCGGAACGCTGACCTCACAGTCGATAACGCCAAGAAAGAGGCCGAGCTGATTGTCACCAGAGCTAAGACCGAGGCCGACGAAATCATTGGTTCGAGAGCCAGCAAAGTGGCTCATTTCGAAGATCAGATAAACCAGCTCCAGTTGACCAAGAAATCCTATCTGGCTAAGCTCCGGAATTTGATCCAGTCTCATTTGGAGATGATTGAGGAATTGTCCAGTGACGAATCCGAGGTCTCGGACCCGGAAGATCGTGTCGAAGTTACCGAATCATCTGATGTCACTCGAGAAAAGATGGAGATAATCAGCGACGAACCGCCTTCACCAGACCCGATCCGGTCCGAAGAGGCAAACGCCGACGATACGATAGATCCAGCTTCCTCAACGACCGATGAGGAAGAACCCGAACAAGCAGAAGATGCTGACAAGCCAGTCGATCCGGAGTTGGCTGCTGCGCTCGAGAGCTACCGAACCGATCAACCACGATCAAGTGATGATGAGACTCAGCCGCCGAGATCGACGGAGCCTGCAATTCCGAAAGTCGGTGAACTTGTCGAGACAACCGCTCTGTCCACAGATATCCCGGAAGGTTTTGTGGTCGAGGGCGATGACAGCTCTGACAAATCCAGCACTGATAAAGTACCGACTGAGGAATATGGACAATCTGATTCGGTCGAACCTAACGCAGTGGACATTGATCGAAAACCGGCCTTGAGTCCTGATGATCTCGCTGGCGAACTCGATAAAGTTGCCGCCAAGTTTGAAGAGGAGATGGACAAGGCTACTCAAGATAGCTAAATAACATACCCACTCGATAAGAAGAACCGGCCGCAGACGACTCCCCTACCCTGGCCGGTTCTTTTTTTTGTGCCTTTTCCTACAGCTACGCCTGCCTTATATTCCTGCCAGAAACAACGAAATGCTATCCATCGGAAGGAGCTGACTTGTGCAGACCATAGAAGACATGCATCGTATGCTTGATGAAGCGACCGATTACATAAAAAGCCAAATAGACTTCAAACCCCAGATCGGGATCATTCTCGGTACCGGCCTTGGCTCGCTCGTTGATGGAATCGAGATGGTCGGCACTGTCGACTACGACAAAATCCCCCACTTCCCCGTCTCGACAGTAGAATCCCATGCCGGACGTTTGCTTTTTGGCAAACTGCGCGGCAAATCTGTAGTCTGTATGCAGGGGCGGTTTCATTTCTATGAGGGATACAGTTTCCAGCAGATTGCTTTTCCCGTCCGGACCCTCAAGAAACTTGGCATCGAAACGCTGATTCTTTCCAATGCCTGCGGGGGTATGAATCCCAATTTCAAGGCGGGGGATATTATGCTCATCAAGGACCATATCAATTTCTTCCCCGGCAACCCGCTGATCGGTCCCAATGATGACAACTGGGGCGACCGTTTCCCGGATATGTTCGAGGTCTACAATCGTGAATACCAGCAACTTGCCAAAGATGTCGCGATGGAGCAGAACCTTCGCTTGCAGGAAGGGGTTTATGTTGGCCTGACAGGACCATGCCTTGAGACAGCCGCTGAGTATCGGATGTTGCGTGGTTTTGGTGCGGACGCGGTCGGGATGTCAACCGTACCGGAAGCAATCACAGCGCATCATCAACACAACAAAGTATTGGGCTTCTCGATTGTAACGGATATGGGTTTACCGGATGCGATGAAACCCTGTTCGCTTGATGACGTAATCGGCAACGCAACGAAAGCCGAACCAAAACTCCGCGAACTCATCGCCGGTTGTGTCGAGAGGATGTAGGAGGGGGAAAGTGATTGCGTACATTACTGAGTTGAGTTACTATCAGCGTACAGCCAATTGGCTTGTGAGTTTATATTCTATTGATGCAAGATAGCAAGTAAGGAGTACCCAGTGCTGTTTGTCGAAGGAAATATCTTTAACTCTCCGGCCCAAACGTTGGTGAATACAGTCAACACCGTCGGGGCCATGGGCAAAGGGCTGGCCAAGGAGTTCAAGCGGCTTTTCCCCGAGATGTTCAAGGAATACCAGCAGCTCTGCGAACGGGGGGAGTTCACAACTGGGAAGCTCTGGATCTACCATACACCGAACAAAAGTGTGCTCAGCTTCCCCACGAAACAGCATTGGAGACAACCCTCAAGGCTTGAGTGGATCGAACGTGGATTGGCAACCTTTGTGGCCAATTACGAACGTCTTGGTCTTCGCTCGGTGGCCTTCCCTCAATTGGGTTGTGGTAATGGCGAATTGGAATGGCAAGTTGTGAAACCATTGATGGAGAAACATCTCAGGAAGCTACCGATTGACATCTTCGTATACGAAATCGACCGGTTTGTGTCTCCTGAGCACAAGGAACTCAAGGAAATGCGGTTGTGGCTGATTTCGGAACCGGTATCCTTGCCGTTTGAAGAGTTCAAGACTGACTTGTTGGGACTCAGTAAAGCTTCAAAGCACTTCGAGGATTCAACGGGCGAGGCCTTCGAGGTATTCGAGGAAGGTGATCGGTTCTGTATCAGGCAACATGGTGTGCTATTATCAGCGCCCTGGAGAGGTGACGATGTAGCGACTGGTTGGCTGGAGCTCTGGCAATTCATTAGAGATAAGGGAGTGTGCCAGACGCAAGACCTTGTGCAAATGGGTTTCAGTCTTTCTGATGCCGTAATTTCGCTGATGCTGAAGCTTGAGTATGTAAGGCCGTTGATAGTGTTGGGTACAGAGTCCTCCCCGGCTCTGCAGCTCCGGCCGGTCAAGATAGAGCGGGACCTATTCAGCAGTGAAGTGCGACCGAACAACCGCCTTCAAATATGAACACGTCTTTTCCAATCAAAGATGATGTTCGACAATTCATTGACAACTTGCGAGTTAAATACAAGAACAAACGCTTCTGGCCGAATTTTCTATTTCACTACACCGACATAGATAATATCCCCGCGATTCTGATGAATGGCTACCTACTCAGCCGGAATAATGCTAAGAGCGGTTCGTTACTTAAGTGTGATTCGGCCAGCCAGAGCGTACTCCAGAACTCACCGGACTGGATCGGGGATTTCGTGAGATTGTATTTTCGTCCAAAAACCCCACCATTATGGCATATTGAGGGTTTTACCTTAGGTGGCAATCTCAAGACTGAGCACGACGCTCATTGCCCTGTACCGGTGTACCTGTTGTTTTCGTCAAAGAGTGTTCTTTCAATCCCCGATATGAGGTTTAGCGAACAGAACCTCGCTCTGCAGAGTTCTCAAACCTATGACGATACAGCTGATCTATCTATGTTGGATTTTTCAAAGATATATCACGATGATGGTACCGGGATGTCTGATCCTCAGTTCAAGCGTACAATAGTTGCGAGTCGGTGTGCAGAAGTAGTTATACCGAGAAGACTATCGTTGGATGATCACCTGGCATATCTGGTTTGTCGCTCCGACGCTGAGCGTGTAACACTTCTGAATTTACTAGATCCCGTGCTACGAGCAAAATATGGAGGTCGGACGAAGTTTGGACCTCTTTGTTTTCATAGAAGGCAACAGTTCGTTACAAGCGTCAATTTACGTGAGAACGGTCTGAGTATTAGCTATAACAAGATGAGTGAGGAGCAATACCAATACATGTTTGAGTTCTGTTTCTCAAAGGGGGTTATTTCACGTGATTACACCGAGCCACAAAATGGGTTTTCGTTTGAATCTCCGCAAAGGAATTATACAATCATTCACACGATTGATGGGCACATCGCTTACAAGGGTAAATACGAACATGTAGACCTTCCGTTCTAGCCCCTCACCCCCTATTTGACTTTTCCTCTTCCCCGTCGTACCATGAGTACAGAAGTGGTTGAGTGTATCCAGAGGACAAAGAAAAAACATGAGTGACAGTCGATTCGATATCAGACCCCCCGCCTGGGCGGGAAAGTTCTACCCCAAATCTCCGGGTGAGCTTACAAAAACAATAGCCACCATGTTCTCGGAAACAAAGAAAGCTCCCGTCCAGGGACACCCCCGGGCGCTTATCGTTCCCCACGCCGGGTATATCTATTCCGGTAACACTGCCGCCCACGCCTACAAAATGCTTGAGGGTGAGCAGTTCGACACCGTCGTTATCATATCCCCTTCGCACTATGTGTTTTTCCGTGGTTCATCGGTATATGACGGCGGCGGCTACCGAACTCCGCTGGGCGAGATCGCTACCGACTTTGAATTGTCGGCCCGAATTGCCGACATCAACCCCTCAGTCTATCTCTCCAACCAGGGGCACGCCAGTGGCAGTACGCGCGGTGAGCACGCCCTGGAAGTTCAGTTACCGTTTCTTCAGGTAGTGTTAGGCCAATTCAAACTGGTCGCAATTGTTATGGGTGAACAGGAAGGGGACAACATCCGCGGCCTCGGCGAAACGCTGGCGTCGGCTCTGAAAGGCACCAACAGCCTCATAGTTGCATCCAGCGATCTGTCCCACCAGCATCCCGTGAAAATCGCCAACCGGATGGATGGTACGGTGCGGACAGCTATTGAAAAATATGACCCACAGATGCTGATAGATACTCTCGAATCCGGTCGCGGAGAAGCCTGTGGCGGGGGGCCGATGGCCGCCGCAATGATAGCCGCCAAACGACTGGGAGCCGGTACAATGCAGTTCCTGCATTATACTACCTCGGGCGAGACAACCGGTGATTTTGATGATGTCGTTGGATATCTATCAGCCGTGATGGTGGCGGAAAAGAAAGCCGTATCGACCTCGCCTACGATGGGTGCCATGCCAGCCCGAATGAAAAAACCCGGACTCACTGACGAAGACAGGCAATGCCTGCTGAAGATTGCCAAAGATGCTATCGCCTCTCACCTGTCTGGAAGGGAGTACGAACCGACCCCATACGAATCTTTGCAGGACAACAAGGGTGCTTTTGTTACGATCACTCTCAATGGTAAACTGCGAGGGTGTATTGGCCAGATCCGGGCAGTACAGCCACTCTATAAGACTATCTCCGGGATGGCTGTGGCGGCGGCATTTGAGGATCCCCGATTCCCAAAACTAACACCGGTCGAATTTCTGGACGCAAAAATCGAGATTTCGGTTTTGTCACACCTTGAGCGAGTACATGATTTCGGCGAGATTAAGGTCGGACGGGATGGACTTTTGGTGAAGCTCGAACTGCACACCGGATTACTTCTCCCGCAAGTAGCTACCGAAAATGGTTGGGGCGTAACTGAATTTCTTCAGCAAACCTGCCTGAAAGCGGGCCTGCCCATGAACAGCTACAAGAAGGACGACGTCGAAATATATCGTTTCAGCGCCGAAGTATTCTAATCTGTAGTCGGTGCATCATAACGACATATTCTCAGGCCAGATAGCCAACCGGAGTTATTCTGGGATTAAGATTGGAGATGGCTTGACCTGTTGTGTTTATCTTCTTGACAGATCAGCCGAAAAGGGTATAATATGTGCCGCCACGAGATTATGTGACCCCATCGTCTAGTGGCCTAGGACGACGCCCTTTCACGGCGTAAACACGGGTTCGATTCCCGTTGGGGTCACCATTTTTTGTCACTTTCTACTGATCTCCATTTGATGAAATGTCATTGTCCAACATTAACATAGATCATGGTCTATTCGTTAGGTGTGTTGCTGATGAGATTATCAGTGAGCTCGCCTGTCAAGTCCGGCCGGATGATGCCGATAATTTGTGTAGTTGCAGAAAGCCACGGTCGGAGGTGATAACACTCATCAGTACCCGACGTGGCCCGACTGGTTGTCTAAATATATGGGGGCTGGAGAGTTGAAAGAGACCAATGCCTCTCAATAGCCCCGATTTCCTCGCCATCGGTCTTGATTCAATTACGGCAGATTCGGTTTGCAAATTTGACCTGTACCAAGAAATGGCTGATTCTCTCAGGTTATTTCGACGTAGTAACGTCAGCATAGCCCAGAAAGACCTCGATAACCTCAAGACCAAGGGGCAAGAAACACTCTATGTGCCGGCATCGCAGAAGGGCAAGCTTCAGGAATTCATGATAAGGAGATTACCCTACTTACTTCGGGACGAATCAGTGTCGGTTGAAACCAAGCTTGAGAGTCTGACCGAGATATCAGTAGGTGTTCTGGATCAGGTTCTTACTGATCCCCGATCAGAAGCTGCGATACGAGGAACTGTTGATCAATGTCGTAACCACGTCGCCCTGGCTGTTCAGGGTGACCAGACCCAACGGGTCATGACTAGTAGCCGACCTACAACTACATTCCCAATAGCTCACGCCATCAACGTAGGCAACCTTGCGATACTGCTGGGCCTTCGTTGTGGCATTGAGGACGGTGATTTGCTGCATGGACTGGGTGTAGGTGCTCTCCTGCATGAGATCGGAAAGAGGATCATTGACCCCAACTACTATTTCCGGGCTGACAACAAAACGCATGTTTCGAACTCACGCCTGAAGAGATACCCGGTCATTGGAACTGATATGCTTAAGAGTGTTGAAGTTGTACCTCGAAGTGCTCTGTTTCCCATTCTCGAACATCAGGAACGGCTGGACGGCTCCGGTTTCCCCCACGAATTGAGGGCATCCCAGATCAGCAAGGCGGGGCGTATAGTGGCTATCTGTGATCATTATGATGAGACTCTTCATTCCAGTGACGGGTTTATGGTGAAGCCAACCCCTTTCCAGGTTTTGATGAAAATGAGAGAAGATACCGGCAAATTCGACCGACGCATCCTGGTGGAGTTCATCCACCTCCTCGGTTCTGGACTGGCTCTCGAAAAAACCCAAGTCTGAATTAGGCTGCATTCGGGTTGCATGAGGTCCCGACCGAGTTCATTTATCGATCAAATATTCGTATTCTTGCCCAGGGAATCACTCCGAAATAAGTTGCCTTAGTCTTGCCCAAAGCTCGCTTTCTCTTTATCATGCAATCCCGGTCAGGGCTCTTTGTCTTGGCGGGATGAACCGGTCTCTCATAAGGCAGTACTTTGCCTGAGCCTGGTTGACATATTGTTGTGTAAGCGATGTGATGAAAATAGATATGTAAGGAGGATTTCCAGAAATGTACCGAGTCCCTATTCCGAAGAACGAACCGATTCTTGACTACGCTCCCGGTTCAGCCGAGCGCGCCGGTGTTGAGAAAGTTCTGGCGGAGCTGAAAGCCAACCCGATCGATATCCCAATGGTAATCGACGGGAAGGAAGTCACCACCGGCAACAGAATCAAGATCACCGCTCCTCACGATCACAAATTGGTCCTGGGATACTACCACCAGGGCGGCGAGACGGAAGTTAAGATGGCCGTCAAAACAGCACTGGAGGCTCAGAAGACATGGGCGTTTATGCCCTGGGAACAACGCGCCGCTGTGTTTCTAAAAGCCGCTGATTTGCTGGCTGGCCCCTATCGTTATGTGATCAACGCGGCCACAATGCTGGCTCATTCAAAGACAATCTATCAGGCGGAGATCGATGCCGTTTGTGAACTGGCCGATTTCTTCAGGTTCAATTGTCACTACGGACAACAGATAGCGGACATCCAGCCCCAGAGTGCTCCCCTGATCTGGGACCGCATGGATCACCGTCCGCTGGAAGGTTTTGTGTTTTCGGTGACGCCGTTTAACTTCGTTTCCATCAACGGTAATCTGCCGACGGCTCCGGCCATCATGGGTAACGTATCCGTCTGGAAACCAGCCTCTACCGCAGTTTACACTTCGCATTTTCTGATGAAGATACTCCGCGAAGCTGGTCTTCCCGATGGCGTAGTCAATATGATCTTCGCTCGCGGGGCGGCAATTGGTGAAGCAGTCTTGCGTAACGAAAATCTGGCAGGCATCCATTTCACTGGTTCAACCGGTGTGTTCCAGATGATGTGGAAAACGGTCGGTGAAAACATAGCCAAGTACAAAGCGTACCCGCGCATCGTCGGTGAGACGGGCGGCAAGGATTTCATCGTAGCCCACAACTCTGCCAATGTTGACATGCTGGTAACTGCCATTACACGTGGCTCATTCGAGTTCCAGGGTCAGAAATGTTCGGCCTCGTCGCGCTGCTATCTGCCCAAATCGCTCTGGCCGGAGATCAAAAAGAAACTCGTAGCCCAGGTTAATTCGATCAAGATGGGCGACCCTGAAAACTTTACGAATTTCTTCAATGCCATTATAGATGAGTCTGCTTATCGCTCAATTGTTGAGTATGTCGATTACGCTAAAGATCACAAAGACGCCGAGATTCTGTGTGGTGGAAAGTACGACGATTCCAAAGGCTGGTTCATTGACCCAACTGTCGTAGTGACCACCGATCCGCATTTCAAGTTGATGGAAGAGGAAATCTTTGGTCCGGTAGTGACAATTTATGTCTACGATGATGAGAAATTCGCTGAGACGTTGCACACTTGCGACAAGACATCGCCGTATGCACTGACCGGCGCTATCTTCGCCGTCGATCGCAAAGCGGTTGCATTGGCCGAGCGGACACTGCGTCATGCGGCCGGCAACTTCTATATCAATGACAAACCTACCGGTGCCGTAGTAGGGCAACAGCCATTTGGCGGCGGTCGTGCCTCAGGTACTAACGACAAAGCGGGTGGTATTCAGAATATGCTGCGGTGGACCTCACCTCGGAGCGTGAAAGAAACCTTTGTGGCACCGAAAGACTACAAATACCCGTTCATGGGGTGAGCTTATTAGCCCCCAGGGATATTCGTAAAAAGAATAAGGCCGTCGGATATGAAAATCCGGCGGCCTTTTCTGTTGGCTCAACTTATTTACTCTAACTCACACCACCAGCTTCGCCATGAACTCGCGGCAGGAAATTTTCTCGCAGGAGAAAATCATCTCCTCGACACTTTTCTGACGCGCTTCATCAAGCAAACCAGCAGCATTGCCACCAAACTTGGACCTCAGGTCGTCAATAGTCATCGGCTCCCGCGGATCACCTTTCGGATACTCAAGATACTCCGAGTATTCTTTGCCGTCCTTGGTTTTCACAACCACTTTCGAGGGCTGCTTCTCGGGGAACATCTTCTCAAACTCGTCCGATGCCACTCCCTTGATCTTGTCAATCACTTCCCAGATAGCCTTGTCTTTGAGCTTTTCCTCGGAGAACGACTGGACCGAAATCTTATGATCCACCAGCGCCACAGCAATACAGTACGGCAAAGAATGGTCGGCTGTTTCGCGCGATTCCGGACGATATTTGTGGGAATCAAACAGGATATCACAGGCCCGGGCAATAGTCGTCACTGTAACACTTTCGATCTGGTCAGACGTGATTTTGTTAGGAACGACATTCTTGAGCGTGGCAGAGATATGCGTATGCGTCAACGCCTCGGTCGGGAACGCCTTCATGCTGCACTGCATAATTCTATACGAATCGCCCAACCCTCCTAAAAGAGCCTTCGGCGCCCAGGCATCTCCGAAACAATCCATCAACCCCTCTTTGCCCTCGAACACGGCTACGGTGCCGGTATAACCTTTTTGCGCCATCAGCGCCGCAAAAACGCCGCTCTGGACCGCCATCGGATCGACTGTGTTTTTCATCATCGTCAACGCGCCCGCAGTCGGACATCCGATAGTGTGATTGTGGGAACCACTGATGCCTATGGCATTGACCATCTGTTCGACAGTCAAACCAAGCAATTTGCCGGCTACGATGGGCGAGACAAACTGGGTCAATGTGGCGTGATGCCATTTGCGTTCGCGGACACCCGGTTTGCCAAACTCGCACAACCGTTGTTCAAACTCATAGGCCAGCACGATAGCGACAATGATATCTTTCATCGACGCATCGACCAACTCACCGACCGACAGCGCGGCCGGTATAAGGTCGGACGGATGCGAGGGGTCTTCTTTCCAATAGATGTCGTTGAAATCGAGAGCGCGGATCATTAACGAGTTGACCAGCGTAGCATTGACAGCCGGCATTTTGTCGCCGAATCCGAGCAAAGTAGCCTCTTCGGTGCCGCCCATGCCTGTGTAAATGCCGCGGAGGATATTCACATCCTTGGTGTGGTAGCCGCCGTAGGAGCAGCCAATGGAGTCGTAGAGATAGCGTTTGACTTCGTTGACGACTTCAGCTGGAAGGTCTTCGTATTTGAGTCCGACAGCGAACTCAGCGATTCGTTGGGAGATAGGTTTTTCGGTCATTGGTTTCGCCTTATGTGTTTTGCTATTTGTGTTATCGTATTCTCTCTATATGTCACTCCTGTAGGGCAGGAGCACTAAGGGCTCCTGCCCTACGAGTCCTTTATCAGTAGTCAATACCATATGCTTTCGCAACTCGCTCGCGAGCATCGCGGCCAGGAATATGCTTAAGGCCAAACTTCTTGGACATCAGAATCATGAAGTACAGTCCAAGCCAATAGAAGTAGTCCATGTCGGTCTCTATCTCCTTAATGGTGATCGAAAAATCGAGTTGATGGATCACTGCATGGCGCTTCCTGTCAATGCCATCAATCGTATTCTGGGAGTACTTGTACTTTCCCGTGTTGAAGTCAGCTTGTGCTGGTGCGCAAATTGTACTCAGCAGACTTGTCTTTTTTCGCAGAGATTCCTTCTTCTGCTTGCAGACATAATCACGGGTACATTCAGACAGAATACGATCAATACCTTTATCAACCACCTCGCCCACCTTCACTTGTTTCTTCGCAATGATCCTCTCGAAGACCGTCTGATCGACCTCAGAAGCTAGAGACAGAAAGGCATCAACTAGCGCCTCCAACGCTGAGTGAGCGTAGACGAGCGCAGCACTGGCCGTCGCCTGCTGAGATGTTTCCATAGCACCTGCGACGGCTTTATCAAGCAAGATCTTGGCTTCACCAGACTTAAAGAATTCCTTGGCGTCTACCAGCAGATGTGCAAGCGGTCCTCCCGGTCGCATTTCTTCAAAAGTGCCTGACAGACTCTTCCTGTATTGGTCCCCCCCGTGTATGATACCTGAGGAAACGACCGTGAGGAATAGTCTAGCCATCCCTGCCTGAGCCATGAAATTTTCAAAAATATCTGAGAACTTAAAGCCCTCAATAGTAGGTGTAAAAGGTGGCTTATCTTTGCCCATAGACTACTTCACAAAGTATGATGTCCATTCGATCTCCCTAGATTCCTGCTTTCGCAGGAATGACAGACATTGTTTGTCCCTTCCTAATAACTCTTTCTACAACCTCGCCTTCACCCAATTCTCCAAACCATCCGTGACGACCAATTCCTGAGCCGCTGCCCCCAACGGAGCTATCTTATACACTTTGTCTCCAACTGTTATCTTTGCCTTAGCGAAATCTACTGTCATGGTCAACTCAGTGACCACTGTCAGCTTGTCGGTTCCATAGGTCGAACGAAGTTCGTTTACCAGTTCCGGACATTCAATCACCAGGAAACCATTGTTGATCGCGTTGCGCTTATAGGTCTGGGAAAACGATCCGGCAATCACCATGCTGATACCGCGATACTTGAACGCCGTCGCGGCCTGTTCGCGTGAGGAACCCGATCCAAATGTAAACCCGCCAACTACGATATCACCTTTATCTACCAGCTTCGTAAACTCAGGATCGTAGTTTTCCATCACGACCCCGGCCTGCTGTTCGGGCGTGAAATCATCGATGTAAGTATACTTGCCGGGATAGATACCATCAGTGTTGAGATTATCCTGATGGCAGAAGATGATACGTCCGGTTATTCTCTCAGCGAAGCCATCGACGATTGAAACGGTGACATCATCACTTGTTTCTACAGGCGCGTTCTCTTTATAGGAGCGAATCGCTTCGACCTGTTCAAACTCGGTTGGTCCGGTTATAAACCCGGCGACAGCTGACGCCGCCACTACAGCGGGTGAGGCCAGAAATGCTTTGGCGCTTGGTGCGCCCATTCGGCCTTTGAAATTGCGATTTGTGGCTGAAATGCCGACTTCGTCTTCGCCCAGGAGACCAACACCCAATCCTATACAAGGTCCGCACCCCGGTGCGAGAGGAATAGCGCCCGCTTCCAAAAGATCATTCCATGACCCGTCAGCTTCAGCGTCGGCCTGTACTTCATTGGATGCAGCAGCCACATAGAACTCAACTCCATCGGCCACCTTCTTGCCTTTCACGACTCTGGCAGCTTCGGCAATATCATTGCGGCGACTGTTTACACACGAAACCAGATACGCTTTGTGGATTGTCATTTTCTGCTTGGCCATCTCAGCCACCGAGGACATCGTCTTGACGTTGTCCGGTCCTGCCACGTGAGGTGTAACCGTAGACAAATCAAGCGTGACCACTCGGGCGTACACAGCGCTTTCATCTGCAGCGAGGTTCTCGCCCTGTAGTTGGCTCAGACGCTGCCTGTTCAAACGAGGATGGGTGGTTCCACCACCATCGACATCGGATGGCACTCCCGCCAAACCGCGCCGCGCCACTACATCTATACGACGCTTCAACCAATCAATGGCTATGCCATCTATCGGGAACAACCCCACCAACGCGCCCCATTCGGTGGTCATATTCGCAATAGCCAGTCGCTCGTCAACAGATAGAGAAGACACTCCTTGTCCGGCGAACTCGACGGCATGGTTGAGTACTTCGTTATTGTTGAACAAACCGCACAACGTAATGATCACATCTTTGCCCGTCACGCCCGGTTTGAGTTTGCCCGTCAGGGTGCATCGAGCTACCGGCGGCACCTGCCACCAGGTTCGACTGGTTGCCCAGATAGCGGCGGCATCGGTGCGTACAACCGGTGTACCCAGACAACCCAGCCCGCCATACATGTTGGCATGGGAGTCGGATGCGACCACCATTGTGCCCGGAAAGGCGTAACCCTCCTCGCACATAATCTGATGGCCGATACCTCGTCCGGCCGGGTAGAAATCGACGTCCATTTCCTTGGCGAAGGCTTCGATCCGGACATACTTGGCCAGGTTGGCTTCGCTCGTATCCTGAACGTTGTGATCCAGCGCGTAGACTGGTTGGCGCGGATTGGCTATCTTTGTCGCACCAATAGCTTTGAATTTCGGCATAACTGCGCCGGTGTTGTCGTGGGTAAGGATATGGGCCGGACGAATGGAAACATAGTCTCCCGCCCGGACAATGTACCCCTCAGGCAGATCAAGGGCGAAGCGCTGGGTGATTTTTTCAACCAGGTTTTGTGTCATAAGTGTGTCTCGTATGTTTGGTGCACTCTTCGAACATATCGGCTAGTCCGTCGCAGCTATGGGCTTTCGATGAATCTTAGAAGTTCGGTCCCGAGAGGCTGTATCCAGTTATGCAACTCTTCCGCGCCGCCTGATGTCATCATCGTGTTCAGTCCGCCTGCCCTCGCCATTCCAAGTCGATTCAACTCTGCTAAGAGTTCGGGAATGTATTGGTGGATACCGGAGTCAAGACGCCTTCTCAGAGTGTCACCGGGTGATCCACCCCACCCGGGTGGATTGGGATCAGGTGGATAATTCAATGCCTTGAGCAGCATGATGCCACGGGGGCTCACCTGCTCAATTAGCCTAAGCATCTTCATCTTATCATCATATTGCCCCTGAGGTAAAGAAATGTCGTGATACAAGAACGACTGATACAGTTTCCTCTTCTCTTCGTTTCGCTCTTCGGAAACCCGCCTAAGCGTTTGTTCAAGCAGTTCATCGAACTCTTCCGTTTTAACGTAATTCTCAGTCACATCGGATTGGTGCCTATCTAGCCGAGTTGCCAAGTTCCGGAGACATCCGTCTACGCGCTCGAATCGCCTTTTGACCAACTGACCCGAAAGGATGTTACTTAGCGGTCCACCAAGGTAAGGTACGGCGCTAGAAATCAAGGAAAGCAACTCAATGACCTTTGAGCTGTCATCATTGGTTGGAACAAGTCCCTCTATACCCTCACTCATATCAGTTCCCCTACTTTACCAAATCAAAATCAATGAAATCACAGTGGTGGAAAATGATGCTCTCCGGTAGACGTTTCTCGCCGGCTCCTTCTTTTGAGTGAGTCGCGATGACGTGCATTACTTCCGAGGGCATATCGTGCTTAAAAGCCAGTCCGACACCACTGAACGGATGACGGATATGTTTGCCATAGTCGGATTTGACCGGCTTGCCGTCAACGATCTCGAACTCCATCAGTTTGCCGACATCGGCGACCAATGCTCCGGCTATGAGATAATCACGGTTCACTTTAGTGCGGCGATCTTCGTGGACATTGATTAAAACATCGTCACAAGCCATACACATACGGCACACAGCCCGGACATGGTCAATGAATGTAATCTCTACATTTTCTGCCAACAGCGTAAACGGCATGCTGCGCAGCAATTCTTCGGACCAGCCACGAAACTCAATGGCGTCTGTCCAGCAGGCGATTACTTTGTCCCGCAGGTTCTGATCCTTGATTTCTTTAACCTCGGGCAGGAGGTTGACAACCAGTTCTTTCATCTTGTATCACTCCGATAAATTCGCCGCCTGAGAAGGCGGATAATTTGCTTATTTGGGCGGAATTATAACTAACAGGTTTTGAAAACGCTATAGGTTTCGGTATGGGATGGATGGTCTATCTGCGGGCGTGGGATTATCGGTCTACACCCCGAATCAATCGTCGAAGTAGTCGGAAGATACAGAATCAGTCGTCACAGGCAATGAGTCTGGATCGATCGGGTAGTCGTCCATGAAGTACTCATCGTCATAGTATTCCTCATCATCCTCCAACCACGGCAGGAGCATAGGCTGAATGATGACTGAAATTGTCTGGTCATCGCGGACTACCCTAAGCGTCGCACCGCCGTTGGAGTAAGTCTCGAATATCTTTTCGACCAGTGTCTTATGGCTTCGCACACGAACCGCATCAACCGTGCGAATACGGTCATCGGACCGCAGCCCACAGGCATAGCCAAGACGATAAATATCCATTGAATCCACTACCAGGAATCCCTGACTGTCTATGCTTACCGAAAAACCAAGGAGACCCTTGAGCGGCAGGCCTTCGACGAAGTGCTTCGGTGGTTCTGCTGTTGTTCGTTGGGGTAGTCTCGGCGGTCGGGTCAGGGCAACCAAATGTGAACCGTACGGCTCCTGTGTAATCCAGTCAGCCAGTGTCTGTTCGGGGGTAAGAATCCATTGCTGCAGGAAATGGCGTTTGAGAATCTCCCGACCCGGAGCCTGGCGTTGCCACCAGTTAGACTGGAAGGCATCAAAGGTCGAATCCATGCCCAGTACATTCTCGCAGGTGGCCAGAGCCAATAGCAGGGCCAGGTTGTCCCGCCGGTAAGGACCGGGCCGCATAAGGGGATGGCCGGCAATACCCATGGTAACATTGAAACGGGGCTGAACCGTCTGGGCCAGAATGCGCTTGGCCAGTTGGTAAACAAGATTGAGCTTAAGGCGCCGGTCGGTGGGCACCGCCTCAATTAATGCGCCGGTCATGATTCCGCCGAGGGGAATGATAAGCGGCTCCGATGAACCCATTGACGGAAAATACCGTACGAGGTGAATGTCGATGTCACTTTCCTGCCACTCGACACCGGACAACTCGCAGAGGATATGCAGGATTGTGTCTCCCTGAATCTCCCAGAAGGCAGTAATGGCGCTATCGTTCTGCCGTACCCAACGCATGTCTCGCACCGCCGAGTGTTCGTGGTACCATTGCGGGTACAGGTCACTTTGAAGCGACACGGACCTGTCATTGATTAACACGCTGGGGACATAGTGGGTGTAGGAAAACATAGAGTAGAACGTTTCCTGGGCCACAGCACCGGTTGCCAGCATAATAACAATAAGGATCAGAAGAGCACGTTTCATACGAGGCAAGTAAACTGTCGATTACGATTGATGCAAGGCAAAAACCGCCACAGGTAAGCCTGTCTTCTTGAACAGGTAACGAGGTTCTGCTATTCCGGGGGAACGTCCAACTGCACAACCGCCACCAGCACGTCGGTCAGTCCCAGCACACGGCTCCGGTGCCCCCGGCCGAAAGTGTCTTCTAATAGGATCACGCTACCGGGTCCAAAACGACGGATTTCTCCATCGCTGGTTTCGGCTTCAACTTCGCCCGACAAGTATATCATTAGATGGCGCTCCGGCGCGGGATGCCAGTCCCCAACCCAGCCGGCCGGCCCTCTCAGATAACGGTACCGCTGGGCCGGGGTCGGTTGAGAGACACCCAATGGTGGGGCAGGGGGAGCGAAATCAATCGTATCGAAATTGACCTCAACATCCTCGAAGTGTGACTCCCCGTATTCGTCGGCATAGATTCTGGTGAATTTCATAACGCTTTGTTCGGCTCCAGTTCAGGATTGAGTCTGTAATGCGGCATCAAATGTCTCATTTACTCACCTTTATCAAACATCCGCTCAAATCCTTCAAAAACATTCTTGAGATTCTCGGGCCTCGGGAGTATGTCCTCAGATGCCTGGCGGAACCACCAGGGGGTTTCGCCCTACTTACTAAGTCAGCCCGATCCTTTTTATTAGGGCATCGATTCTCGGATCGGCTTCACGGTCAATAAAGGACGAGGATGCCGCCCAGCAGAGCCAGTAGTCATGAGTCTGTTCCGCCTTATCCAGCCAGGCGATGCCTTCCTCAAGGTCGTTCCTGACGAAGCTTATCCAGGCGAAGAACATAGGCGGGACATATAACTTTTGGGCCAATTGCACGAGTTCGTCATAGGACTTCTCTGCTTCGATCACATCTCCATTCAGATAGTAGCAACAGATGATCTGAGTGAGAGTAATCGGCGCTCCCCCGGACAACTCAAAGGCTCGTTTTGCCGATGCAATGGCTTCATCCATCCGGCCGATTTCCCGGAGGGCTACGCTCATGTGATAGTTGGGCTGCCAGTAATCCGGGTCTGTCTTGATGATTGCCTTCAGTTGGTCAATGGAATCCTGAACCTGTCCCGCGAACAGAGGTACGATTGCCGCCCACGTATTGACCATACTCGAAAGCGGATCAAGTTTCCGGGCGATGTCGGCTTCCTCGAGAGCCTGATCATAACGCTTCAGGACCATCAGAAAGAGAGAGTAGTTGGTGTGGATCAGAGCTACAGTTGGCGCAAGTTCCAGCGCTCGTTTGAAAGTCCTCTCAGCCTTATCCCAATCCCAGTCATGCGAAAAACTGGTCACTGCCTGCAAGTTGTAGGCATCGGCGATCGAATCATCAAGCTGTAAAGCCTTCTCAATCGCCGCGGTTGAGTTTGCGAAAGCCTCGTCAGGAGCCATCCCTCCCCAGAAGACCTGGCTCTGATACGCAATCGCCTTCCAGACGTAAGGCATAGCATAGTCAGGATCAAGCTCAATGGCGCGGTTCAGACATTCCAAACTTTTCTTCCAGCCTTCTGCCGTAAACTGATACAGGTGATGGCGACCCTTGAGGAACAGGCTGTAAGCCTCAAGGTTATCAGTATGTTTCCGAACCACCGGCTCGCCGGATTTTCTTACTAGCTTGACTCTCATCTTATCTACGACGGCCTGGGCGATGTCATCCTGAATGGCAAAAACATCCTCCATCTCACGATCATACCGCTCGGACCAGATATGGGAGCCATCAGCCACCTTGACCAATTGTGTAGTGATACGCAGACGATTACCCGCCTTGCGTACACTGCCCTCAAGCAGGGTTTCGACGTCGAGCTTGCGGCCAATCTCGCGCACATCTTCCTGTTTTCCCTTGAAGGCAAACGCGGATGTGCGGGCTATTACCCGGAGATCGTCTATATGAGTCAAAGCATTGATTATCTCCTCGGCCATACCGTCGCAGAAATACTCTTGCTCCGGGTCGGCACTCAGGTTCACAAAAGGAAGTACGGCGATGGATGGTTTGGGCGCCGTTGCAACGACATGGGCTTTTGTACCTCGAGCAATTCTCTTGAGATCACTGATTAGACCAGCCGCGGTCTGGTAGCGAATGGCCGGATCACGCTCCAGTGCTTTGTCTATAATTGCCTGCAGAGCATCGGTTGCATCAGATCGGTATCGGGCAAGTTGAGGCGGTGTGATGTGAGTTATGGCATGCAGTGTGGCGGCTTCATTGTCACTCTCAAAAGGACCATGTCCCGTTATCATTTCGTAAAGAACGACACCAAATGAAAAAAGGTCACTGCGATGGTCGACTTCCTTTCCTTCCGCTTGCTCGGGCGACATGTATTGGACAGTGCCAATGGTCGAACCCGGCCGAGTCAAGGGGTCTTTACCTCGGACAACGGCGAGTCCAAAATCAAGCAGGCGTGGTCGACCTTTCGTATCCAGAACGATATTGGATGGCTTTATGTCGCGGTGCACAACTTCTTTTTCATGCGCCTCAGCAAGCCCTTCGCAAATCTGGATTGACAGATCAAAGATGCGCTTCAGGCTCAACTCTTCGGTCTTGATCATGTCTTTGAGCGACTGGCCTTCAATGTGTTCCATAGCAAAGAAAGGACGACCCTGAAAATCCGCCACTTCGTATATGTGTACTATATTCGTATGATTGAGCTTGGCGGCGGCTTGTGCCTCACGTTTGAAACGCTCACGACAATCGTCATCCTGGCACAGATGCGGAGGAAGGAACTTGAGGGCGACCTGCCGCTTAAGCTTGGTGTCTTCAGCCAGATACACCTCACCCATCCCACCGGCGCCGATCTTCTCGATTATCCGGTAGTGCGCCACCATCGTGCCCTTGGTTAGGATCACGTGGGTCTGGGTTCTGTCGTCGTCAGGTTCCATGTTTCAAACTCGCCAGCCGTTCTTTCGCATCTTCAACTGATTTCAGCCCTTCATCGGCGTTTTTCCAAATGTCCAAGAAGGTCTCGTATTGTTCGATTGCCTCGTCCGTGCGCCCCGCGCCCTCGTAAGCCTGACCGAGGTAGTAGACAGCCATTACCTGCTTAGTTCTAGCGCTATTGAGTCGATTCTCATCCCATGTTGCCAGGGCTCCCTCCAGTGCAGTGACAGCTTCATCATGTCGACCAGCCTGAAGGTAGTGGAAACCAAGATGTACTTGATTTTGAAAATCCGGTTCATCGTCTGTCAATTTTCGCACGATATCGACCGCCTCATCGAACTTTCCCGATGTCGCGAGAAGATCGGCGAGGGTGAGTCGATATAAGCCGTCGACGTCTCTGGACGTCGCTTTGGGGTCCTTCATTGCGTCTCGAAGCATCGCCAAGCCACTATCCGGCTCACCCATGTAGGTCAGGATCGTCGCTCTAAATGAGATCAATGACGCATCCTCCCTCAACCCACCTGACCCAAGTCTACCGACCAAAGCTTCTGCTTGCTCGATATACCGAAGAGTCTTGGCATGGTTACTAAGAAGACGGAGACTCTCATCGATGATGCTAATGTACTTCCAGAGCATCAGGTGGTGATCCCCAACTTCCTCGCTGTCGAGGCGGATGCCGTTCTCTGCCTGCGCGATCGCAGCACTGATCATACCCTGGCGAAGAAGCGGATCGAGGGCATAGTATCTGCATCTAGCCCGGCTCCAAGGCTCGGAGAGACTGCAACAGATAGTGAAGAAGCTATCGGCAGTTTGGAAATCGCCGAGCTGCGCGCTGATTTGCCCGAGCCGGATCAGCGACCAGGTGTCAGTCGGCAGGAGGTCGTGCAAGGTCCGGTAGCAGGCGCCGGCGCTGTCATACTCTCCTGCCATCACCAGGATATTGGCTTTCCGAAACTGGGCGAAGGTATAGCTTCTGTCAACATCAATGGCGTCGTTGATTGCTTGTATCGCCTCCTCAAACTGACCTGCATTGGCATACATGAGTGATATGCTGGTCAGTGTAAACAAATGCCTGGGGTTCAAATGCAGGGCCTTCTCCATATACGTGATAGCTTCGTCGTATCGGCGCAGACCATTTCCTATAGCCCAGCCATATGCCCGGAAAGTCTCGGGGTCGTATGGAGCCAGTTCCATAGCCAATCGACTCTGCTCGATCGACTCATCCATTCGCCCCTGCATGCGCAAGTTGTGGCCGTAGCCGGAGTGCGGTGCGGGTTGGGTTGAGTCGAGGGCAATAGCCCGCAAGAAACAATCCTCCCCTTCCTGGTACTTCCTTTGTGATTCAGAATAGAAACGGCCGAGCCGGTCGTACGGTTGCCAGTTGTCAGGGGCCACCTCTATAGCCTTGCGGTATGCGACTTCTGCTTCTTGTTTCTCATCGTACTGGTTCAGCACTTCCGCCCTGTAGGTGTGCGCCTGCCAGGTCTCGGCCGCATAATGCTCCAGAGAGTCAAGCGTTCGATAGACCATCATAGTATCGCCGAGAGCCACATAGCTCCATGCCATGGTGCTGTAGGCATGATATGAAGTGGGAGCCAGCTCCAATTGGCGCCTACAGAAATCAACCGCTTTGTCTAAGTCACCTTCTGTGTAGTAGTAGTGTGCCAGATTGCCGAGAACGGGAATAGAAACGGGATCGAGCTCATAGGCAGTATTTAAGTGGTGGAACTGCAATGCGGGATCACGGCCCATTCCGAGCAAAAATGTATAGTACCACATGTGTGCCCAGGAATAGCCCGGGTTGAGCTCCAGAGCCTTGAGATACGACTGTTCTGCTTTCTCAAGCAGACCGCGACGGCCGAGATAGCGCGCCCATGATGAGTGCGCCTCGGCCAAATGCGGCCCCAACTCGAGTGCCCTTCTTGCAGCGGAATCAGCCTTGGGGTAGGCAATTTTCTGAGTTACGTTGCCGTACCCAGGGCGCAACATCCAGGCGTCAGCTAAACCGCTCCAGGCCTGGGCATAGTTTTCGTCCAAGCTAATCGCCAACTCGAATTGCTCGATGGCCTTCACGAGGTTCTCGTCAGTTCGCTTACGCCAGAAGTGCCGACCCCGAACGTAAGCATTGTATGCTTCAATATCGTCAGTGCCGTGGCGAGAGGCGAAGGACTCTTTGCTGTCTACGAGGGTTGCCTCGAGTACTTTGGCGATTGCCCGCGAGATATCATCCTGAATAGCGAAGACAGACTTAAGTTCACGGTCGTATTTCTCGGTCCAAATATGGGCATCGTCTTCAACTCGAATCAACTGCGCCCGGACACGTATATCGTCACCGCTAATCTGGATGCGCCCCTCAAGAATATTCTCAACACCTAGTTCTTTGCCGATCTTCTTGAGATCAAGGTCGGTCCCCTTGAAGCGTAACATTGACTGCATGGAGGTGACCTTAAGACCTTTTATCGTGCCCAGCCGTCCGATGATTTCATCGGTCATACCTTCACAGAAATAGTCCTGCTCGGGATCGCCGCTGAGATTACGGAAAACCAGTACCGCAACAGAGTTGGTCCACCCCTCGGTCGTTTCTATGTCTGGATGCATGAATCGGTCAACCGTGAAGTACCCAGCCAGAATTACTACAACAGCCACCGCTGCCCACAGGCCAAGCTTGCTTTTCTTTGCCGGACCGGAGCCAACTTCGAGTCGCTTCAGATCCGCTACTATCCCATCAGCGTGCTGGTAACGAAGCGAGACATCTTTGGACAAGGCCTTGCCGACGATCTGCTGTAGTTCTCCGCTCACGCCGGATTTGTAACGAGAAAGAGGCTCAGCCTCTTCATGGACGATGTTGAAGTGAATCGCCGCCTCATACTCCCCCTCGAATGGCGTCCTCCCCGCAATCATCTCGTACAGGATGACACCCACTGAGAATAAGTCAGAGCGATGATCCGTCTTCTCTCCCTGTATCTGCTCCGGCGACATATAACCAAGCGTACCCATTGTCGAGCCGGTCTTGGTCAGCTTCTTCGCACCTGTTACAGTCGCCAGACCGAAATCAAGCAGGCGTGGCCTGTTCTCTTTGTCGATAATTATGTTTGCAGGTTTTATATCCCGATGAACCACGCCAGACTCATGTGCCTTGTGCAACCCCTCACATATCTGCATGGTCAGATTGATCGCTTCTGAGACTGTGAGTTTGCCCTCCTTGATTACTTCCCCAAGAGATTGACCCTCAATGTGTGCCATGGCAAAGAACGGCCGTCCTTTGAAGACACCGACCTCAAAGACCGGGACAATGTTGGGATGGTCGAGTTTGGCCGCTGCCTGAGCTTCACGTTTGAAACGTTCGCGACATTCTTCATCCTGACACAGGTGGGGAGATAGTAGCTTGAGGGCGACCTCGCGCTTGAGCTTGGTATCCTCCGCCAGGTACACCTCGCCCATCCCTCCTGCGCCGATCTTCTCGACAATCCGGTAGTGCGCTACCGTCGTGCCCTTGGTCAGCACAACGTGAGTCTGGGTCTTGTCGTTATCGAAGGATTCGCTATTCATCAGATACCTCAGGAAATTTATCCTGTATACCAATCCTGGACATCAGCGACACAAACCTTGGATCGTCCCTGACGCTATCAAAGAATGGTGTTGCACAGAATATTGGAAGCCAGTCATCTCGATCTTCAAAAGACCGTTCCAACCACTCAAAACCTTGTTCCGTATCCCCCAGAGCAATCCATATAGCCGCAATATCAAAAAAAGGAATGTGTCCGTTTTTCGCTTCCTCAATCAAATCCTTGAGGATTTCTCTCGCCTTCTCAACCTCGCCCATCAACGCCAAGGTCATTCCAATATAAGGTCTGATGACCAGAGGATCCTTCTCTCCAGGCATTTCTTTTTCCGAAAGTTTGAGACCAAGATTGAAATGCTCTATTGCCGCGGAGTAGTCTCCCTTCTCTATGAGAGCCCATCCAATGAGCATTTGATACGCAGGAAAATCCGGAGTTAGTTCAATGCCTTCGTGGCATACGTCTATTGCCTTGTCGCTTTGACCAGAGATGATAAATACAAATGCTTGTCCCATGATTATAGCCAATGATAACGGATCCAGCTCCCGCGCCAGTTTCAGATGCTCTCGTGATTGGTCCGTATGTCCACTGACCGCAAGGAAAAGACCGTACCAATGATGGGCAGTAGCATAACGCTGATTCAGTTCAATGGCTTTGAGGTACCCCGCCTCAGCCTCGGACCATTTCCACTGATTAAACCTTACCTGCGCCAGAGCGGTATGAGCCTCAGCAATAGTATTATCCAATTCAAGAGCTTTGAGTGCAGATTTCTCCGCCAGCATCAGATGCATTTTTCTCGTCAAATGGTCGTGATCTGCCAGTACAACATGAGCATCCGCATTACCTGCCCAGCCAAGAGCGAACTCTGGGTCGCATTGAAGAGCCTGTTCGAAATACTCAATCGCCTTGATGAGTTCTGGCTCCAGACGTTTGTTCCAGAAGAAACGCCCTCTCAGATATAGGCTATAAGCCTCAAGGTTGTCAGTCGGGCGTTTTACAAGCTCGCCGTGGCTATCACCAAGCAGTTTGACCTTCAATTCTCGCACAATGGCCAGGGATATCTCGTCCTGAACCTCAAATATATCTTCCAGATCACGGTCATACTTGTCGGACCAGAGATGATAACCGTCTGATATCTTGATGAGCTGACCGGTGATCCTGACTCGATTTCCAGCCTTTCGAACACTGCCTTCAAGTACATTATCAACGTTGAGTTTTTGCCCAATCTTACGAATATCTTCATTCTTGCCTTTAAAGGCAAAGCACGATGTCCTGGCAACAACACGTAGTCCTTCAACACGGGTCAAGGCGTTGATAATCTCTTCCGCCATACCATCACAAAAGTACTCCTGTTCAGGGTCGGCGCTGAGATTTGTGAAGGGCAGTACGGCAATGGATGGCGGAGTGACTTCGTTTCCTGAATAGGACACGGGATCCTTTGCGAGTCTCTTGAGATCACTTATCACTCCTACCGCACTTTGATATCGCAATGACTGGTCTTTCTCAAGCAGTTTCGAGACGATATCCTGAAGCTTACTCGACACTCCGCTTTTGTATCGTGAAAGCGGTTCTGGAGATTCGTTAATAACAGAATTCATGGTGACCGCTTCAGTGTCACCTTTGAATGGCAATCTACCGGCAATCATTTCATATAGAACGATACCCAGGGAAAACAGATCGGACCTTTGGTCTGTGTCTCTCCCCTGAACCTGTTCTGGCGACATGTAACCGACAGTGCCAAGTGTTGAGCCTGTTTTTGTGAGTAGGTCTGTATCCTTAATGGCTGCCAGGCCAAAATCAAGCAGGCGTGGCCTGTTCTCTTTGTCGATAATTATGTTTGCAGGTTTTATATCCCGATGAACTATGCCAGACTCATGCGCCTTGTGCAACCCCTCACATATCTGCATGGTCAGATTGACCGCATCTGAAACTGTGAGTTTGCCCTCTTTGATTACTTCCCTGAGAGATTGACCCTCAATAAGCGCCATGGCAAAGAACGGCCGTCCGTTGAACTCTCCTACCTCATGAATCGGGACTATGTTCGGATGATCTAGTTTGGCTGCGGCTTGTGCCTCACGCTTGAAACGCTCACGGCAATCGTCATCCTGACAGAGATGCGGGGGGAGGAACTTGAGGGCGACCTTGCGCTTGAGTTTGGTGTCCTCCGCCAGGTACACTTCGCCCATACCACCGGCGCCGATCTTCTCGACAATCCGGTAGTGTGACACCATCGTGCCCTTGGTCAGGATCACATGGGTCTGGGTCTTGTCGTCATCGCTATTCATGCCTGTCCTACGATTCGTTTTTCAATCGCGCCAGCCGTTCTTTAGCATCTTCAACTGATTTCAGTCCCTCGTCGGCATCTTTCCAAATGTCAAGAAACGTCTCGTATTGTTCAATCGCTTTCTTGTTCCAACCTGATGCTTCGTAGGCCTGACCGAGGTAATAATGGATCTTAACCGACCAAATGGTTGATCCCGCCCTGCTGGCCTCATATCTGTTCAGGGTCGATTCAAACTGGTTCACCGATTCACCCAGCCTGCCTGACATTAAGTAGGCTCTGCCCAGCATATATTGAGTCGAGAAATCGGCCTCATTTTCAGCCGCCTTTTCTAAACGAGCTATAGACTCCTCATAATTCTCCTGTGCGAATTCCACACAACCCAGTGCAAACCAGTAGGTCCAGATCGCCGATGAGTCATGTCTCTCGATTTCGTCGCGAAACATCTCACATTCTGACCGGGCTTTTTCAAAATGAGCGTTCTCTGCAAGCAGTCGAATGTAGATATGGAGAGAATAATACCGTTCGTCGGGATAGGTCTTGAAGAATTCTTCCGTGGCCTTTTCCATCTCTGTCAGAGCCGTCTCCAACTCATTCTTTTCCTCGAATATACTTGCCCTCACAAGATGGAAATCCGATTCCCCCATCTTATCCTGTTCAACTCGTCTTGCGATAACCATATCGTCCAATGTCTTGAGAGCTGCATCCAGTCTCCCCTGATATATCGGAATGTAAGTCAACAGCAGCCTTCCAAGGGACCGCCTATTAGCATTGCTGTCAGAACAGAGCCCGCGATAGAGTTTTTCCGCAATGTCATATCGTCTGGCAAAAAGGTACAAATACGCCAACTTGAGCCTCGACGAATGAAAATCGGGCTTGATCTCAAGTGCTTTTTCATATGATTCGATAGCCTTTTCAAGCTCGCCGTTGCGAGCATAAAGATCGGCTCTTGTATCATAAGGGTTGGCCTCATCAGGAGCGAGTTCGATGTATCTGTTGATAGCCCAGATTGAGTTCTCCAAATCGCCGATCTCATTGTAGGAATAAGCCAGTGAATTGTAAGCAGTTCCGTAGAGCGAATCGATCTCGATAGCCTTCCTGAAATACTCGATGGCCTTGTGGTCTTCGTCCTGATTGTATTGAGACATAACGCCGGCGAAATAATAGGCCTCTTTGTCGTCAGGGTAGCGATCAATGATCTCCTCCAGCATTTTCAGGGCTCGTAAATGCTCACCTGAATAGAAAACCTCATAACACAATATATACGATCTTTCTTTGTGGCTGGCTTTTTCGGAGTACTTCATTGCCATACGACGATATTCCTTGAGCTCAGCCCCGCTGCTCAGACCGGCCAGACGGAAATAGGCCATGGCAAAGGTTGAATCCAGCTCGACTGCTTTTTTCAGGCTCTGTCGTGCTTCGGAGAAATAATGTTTGTAGCCATAGTCGACACCTTCCAGGTAGTACCTATAGGCTTCAGGAGAACGCGTTGTGACGTCGGCCACAGGGCGATCCAGCTCGGCCCTGGCCTCATCCGGAAGCGACAGATCGTCCCTCAGATCCACTGTCAGCTTGTCTACGACGGTGAAGATGGTCTCACCCTGCTCTCCGGTGATACGCTGCGACGCTACAGCGTTGCCGGTTGATACTTCGACCAGATGTGCAGTCAGTTCGATTTTCGGTTCCATTCGCAGTATACTACCCTGAAGCATCCACGTGGCTTTTGCTTTCTTTGCGATCTGCGATGCGACTCCGGGATCGATCTTTTTCTCCCCCTCACGTCCCAGCATCTTCAGAATATCGTAAAGCCGCTGGCTTGACACTACCTGTATATAGCGTGACTCCGACAGATCAGTGATCAACAGATTAGTCGCAATCTCTCCCAGCTTTTGGCTGTCAGTAGGATCAGCCAGGTTGTCGAAATACATTATGGCCAGGCGGTTGTCATCGGCCACGGCTTCATGTGTGGACCTTACTTCAAACTGCCACGGCTTGAGGATAAGAACGATCGCCACAATTATAATGAACAGCGCCGGAACCAGATACCTGGTTGTTTTGGTTGTGCGCGCTCTTGGTGTGTGAGATACGATTGATGTCGCAGAATCTCTTCGCAGTCGCTTCAGATCACTTATGACATCGCCAGTGGTTTGATAGCGAAGTTCGCGGTCCTTCTCCAACAGCTTGGACACGATGTTTTGCAGCCCATCCACTACCTCGCTTTTGTAACGCGACAAAGGCTCTGCCGCCTCATTCAGCACGGCGTTCATGACGGCCGCCTCATGGTCTCCCACGAAAGGCAGCCGTCCGGTTACCATTTCGTACAATACGACACCTAGCGAAAACAGATCGGACCGCTGGTCCACTTCCTTGGCCTGTATCTGTTCTGGTGACATGTAACCGATGGTACCGAGGGTCGATCCGGTTTTGGTAACTCGGTCCACTCCTTGAATCGCCGCCAAACCAAAGTCGAGTAGTTTGGGGCGACCATCAGCATCTATCACAATGTTCGAGGGTTTGACATCGCGATGTGTGATCCCCATCTCGTGCGCTTTATTCAAACCTTCACATATCTGCAGCGTCAGGTCGAGTATTTCTTCCTGATCGAGTTCTTGCTCCTTGAGGCAGCTGCGCAGTGGTTTCCCCTCTACATGTTCCATTGCGAAGAACGGTCGTCCCTGACACTCGCCAACTTCGTGGATAGTGACAATGTTAGGGTGGTTGAGCTTGGCGGTTGCTTGAGCTTCGCGCTTGAAACGCTCACGACAGTCATCATTCTGGCAGAGATGCGGGGGGAGGAACTTGAGAGCGACTTTGCGTTTGAGCTTGGTGTCCTCAGCCAGGTACACTTCGCCCATACCACCGGCACCGATCTTCTCGACGATCCGGTAGTGCGCCACCATTGTGCCCTTGGTCAGGATCACATGGGTCTGGGTTCTGTCGTCATCTTGACTACGATTTGGCAAGTTGTCTTTGCCTTACTTAGTGTTGACTCTATAGTTCCCAGTTCACTCAAAAGGTAACATACCGGTTCCTTGGTTGCAAATGTAAACTCCAGAGGTTTCCTCACTTGGGAAATTAGAACCGATCCCGGTACCTATCCCAGGTAATCCCCTGTTAACGTTGTTTCTCTATGGAATCATGAAGGGTCAGCACGGATTGTTCGACTTGTCACCCGCTCGAAACGTCGTGCGAGTGCAGGTTCACAAATCCTGGGACAATTGCGCGTCCAGCCCATAACATAACTAACCTGACTATCAGACAACAAAAAAGCCAGGACAACGCCTGGCTTTTTCGGTCGTTTTTTTGATCACTCAGTTCTCTACATACTTGGCGAGAATCTGAGTCATTCGAGAAGTCATCCTGGTATTGAGAAGCACTTCCGTCGCTCCCGCAGTCCGGGCCGCCTTCATCTGATCCTTCAGCACACTTGGCGAATAACAGACGATCGGAATTCCCTTAGTAACGCTATAAGAACGTAACTTATTTATAAGTGACGGTGCCTCAATGCCATTGAGATTCAGATCAATAATTATCAAGTCAGGTATCATCTCCTGTGCCTTGGAGAAAATATCCTCCGACTTGACTGCCTTGATCCCGTCAGCTTCCCAATTATCCAGACAAGTCATGATCTTTGAAGTGAAGATCATATTGTTGGCCGCGATAATTACCTTTTTGCTCATCTACCTCAATCCGTTGTTTAGTAGACCCTCCACCTTACTACTAACTTCCAAGTCATATGTGACTGAGTTTAATATAGTGAATTTCAGTAGAAAAGCAAATATTCTGACATGAAAAAGTGATTCTGATCTAACTTGCTCGTAATATACTGTAACAGTGAACCTTACGAGAAGCCCTTCCTGTCCGTAATCACCACCAAAGAGCAGGTCGATTGAGACAAATTCCTTTTTAGTTGATTTCCAGCCATATGAGGACGATCCTTGCCTGGGTCAATCATCGGATCGCGTCGATGGAGACAAATCGACCATATAACTGTCATTATGGCAGGTGGTCTGCGTTCATGCCTGGCTTACGATAAGGAGATTTAGTTTTGACAGTGAAGTACATCCTGAACCATGTGAAAGCTATCTCAGGCCTTCTGGCTCTCATACTCCTACTTGTCTCGGCATCGGCGGTGGATATCGGGGCTGACGAAAAAGGAAAAAAGAGCGGCAAGAAGGCGTTGCCAAAGGAAATCTGCATCACATTCGATGAACTCCCGGTGGCCGAATCTTTCGCTGAGGAGGAGCCAGAGCGGATCATGCGACCCATTCTCGACACCCTCAATGCTCACAAAGTCAGGGCGGCTGGTTTTGTGGTTGGGCATAGCATGGGTCGGGCTTACGATCTTTTTGGTGAATGGTTGAATTCGGGGCACCGTATGGGTAGTATGACCTTCTCTCACAGCGATCTTCATGAAATGAGCATTGAGCAGTTTATTCGGGATACCGAAGCAGGGTTTGAGGCACTGGAAACAATGCTTTCCGGGTTTGGGCAGAAACCTCGGTTTTTCCGCTACCCGTTCCTGCATTATGGCAAGGAAGTTACTTCTCGTGAGGATGTAAGTCGCTATTTGGAGGATCGCGGCGTTATGGTGGTCCATGCCACTGTTGTTGTTGAGGATTATCTATATAATCTATCGTTGCAGAAACTTGGATCGCGACCGGATTCTTCCTCCCTTAACCAGTTACTCAACGAATATGTTAATCATGTGTTGGATCAGATTGAGACCGCTGAAGCGTTGTCGAAAAAGCTCAACGGACGCAGTTGCCGTCATATTTTACAGCTACGCGCCAATCGGCTCAACGCTCTGTTTCTTGGTGAGATGCTAACCGCTATTGAACAGGCTGGCTATGAGTTCATAACGCTTGACCGGGCTTTGAAGGACAAAGTGTACATCCAGCCGCAGGCCTATTTTGGCCCCCGTGGAATTGGGTACCTTGACATGATTGACCAGTCCGACCCCGACCGCCTCCCGGCGCAGTAACACAGGCGTAGCCTGTTTTATCTCATCCTTCGACTTCGCTCACAGGACTGCCTGGCAGGATGTCAGTCACAGGGGAATCTTACAGGAATTTCTTGATGAGCTTGAGAATGCCCTGATCCCAGCCGACTCGATGCGTGACGCCAGAATCAAGATGCTGTACTTCATCCTTGTGCTCAAGATACCACTTATGTGAAGAGATCAAGGCGTCTTCGTTCGAAAATTTCGCTTTCCAGCCAAGTTGCTTCTCGATCTTCTCTGTCGAGACATAAGAATCCTTGTCAGCGGTGCCATATATCCATTTGTACAACGGCGAGATACGCAGGAACTCGAAAATGGCCAGTGTCCCTTTGACGAGAGTGGCATTGGTGGGCTGTACGCGGGCGCCGTTGCCGGCGTAATCACACAACGCGCCGACATCGGTTTTCACCTTGTCGAAATGCTGAGCACCAATATTGAATACATCATTGGCCAGTTTCGGATCGACAGACGCCGCCAGGAAAATAGCTTCCACCAAATCGGTGACTTCGAGAAGCTGGTAAAGATTCTCCCCCTTGCCAATGATCGGAATTCGTTTGCCAGAATCGACCCAGTCATACAGAATCTGAAACACGCCAAGGCGAGCAGTACCGATGAATGTCTTAGGTCGGATAATCGTGACGCACATTCCCTTATCGCGGAACTCGGCGCAGATTTTTTCCCCTTCGATCTTCGTCTCACCGTAGGCACCAACTCCGACCATCTCATCAGTCTCGACCAACGGGTGTTTTTCCGGGACGCCATAGACAGCCGTTGAACTGATGAATATGAAGTGTTCAACGCCACACTTGCTGGCCTGTTCGAGAGTATTACGCAAACCTGATATATTGGTCGAGTATATTTCTTCCCGCTTCCACAGCGGTAACGCGGCAGCGGTATGAACAATAATATCGATCTTGTTATCGTGGATCAGCCGATACATACCGTCGGCGTCACGCACATCCTGGTTGACCAGAAGGGCATCATCGGGATAGTCGGACTTAATGAACGGGGCAATATCATTGGCGGCCAGAAAGGCTATGCCGCGATGAGGAAGATTCTGGGCCAGGTGATACCCAAGATATCCGGCACCGCCGGTAATCAGGACACGTTTATTTTTCATTTGTTCCTACCGTCATTTCTGTTCTTCAATACTGAAGCCCTGCACTATTGCAGGGCACAGTGGAATATAGTCTATTTCGGTGGATTGACAAGAGAGGAAGAGTCCCTTTTTTCGGGTAGTGCATAACGTTGAGTGAGAACCAGTTCGAAACCACCGTCCATCAGGAACTCAGGAAACAAAAAACTTGAAATAGGAGATTATGAACCAATACCTTGAACTGATACGAATCATGATTTTGCCCTTCGGCTCAGCTGTGAGGTACGCCCCGTTTTGAGGTTATTTTTTTGGATATCGGTGTTTTTCTTGTTCTGGACTTATTTCGGATATTTCATCTACTTGAAAGTCCGTAACGGTTTCACCAACAAGCCAGTCCGATCCAATCCTATCAGTCCTCAGGTATCTCTAATTGTGACTGTCTACAATGAAGAAAGCCACATAAGAGAGAAGATTGAGAATTGCCTGTCTGTTCACTATCCCTCTCAATTGAGAGAAATTATCTTTGTTTCTGACGGTTCAACTGACAGAACCAATGAGATTATCACCTCCTATGCCGACAATGGCATCACGCTTCTGACGATGAACGAAAGGCGCGGCAAGGACTATAGCCAGGGGGAGGGAGTCAAGATTGCGAAGGGAGAGATCATCATCTTCACCGATGCCACGACCTTTCTTGAGGAGAACGCTCTGGAAGAGATCGTTTCAGCTTTCGCCGATGACGACGTTGGATGCGTGTCTGGCAATGATAAGACGGTTGGGGAATCCGGTGAAGGCGCTTATGTCAAATATGAAATGGCTCTGCGCGAACTGGAATCCTCGCTCGGCTCAGTTGTGGTTGTATCCGGTTGCTTCTTCGCGATCAGGAAATCGCTGTGCCAGGATTGGTACCCGGGGCTTACGTCTGATTTCTACCTTCCAATCATGACCCACATACAGGGCCAAAGGGTCGTTCAACAGAGCAGTGCCATCGGATCTTACAACGTAACTCAGGACAGCGCAGCTGAGTTCAAACGGAAAGTCCGCACTGTCGTGAATGGATTTGATGTTCTTGCCACGTTTTGGCAGATCCTGAATCCGTTCGTGTACGGACATTTTGCGTTTCAAATGTTTTCGCATAAGCTATGTCGATGGCTGGTGCCATATTTTTTAATTACTCTTTTTCTTAGCAACACATTTCTGGTATCTCTGGGGAGCATATATGCAGTTACCTTGTTTGGTCAGATTGTTATGTATCTACTGGCTTTGATTGGACACCTGTCCCCGACCGGAGCAAAACATAGTATTGTCCGTATCCCACTGTTTTTCGTCATGGTCAACCTGTCTATACTTGCGGCCTGGACCAGAGCTTTCTCCGGTCGGAGCGAAACGATGTGGGAACCTACCGAGCGATAACTATGATGACAGTGATAGACAAGTTCCTTCGTCTCTGGTTTCGGCCTGCCAATAACAAATTGCCGGACTGGCCCAACGGACACGATTTTGCGTTCAGTATTGTCGATGACACCGATCAATCAACGCTGTCAAATATTCGACCAATCTATAACCTCCTGAGTGAACTGCGTATTTTTTCAACCAAAACAGTCTGGCCATTGGCAACCAACGAACCGGAGGAGATTCCTTCCACCGGCAGCAGTCTACAGGATCCAGAATATCTGGACTATGTGCTTGAACTCAAGAGACACGGCTTTGAAATCGCACTGCATGGCGTTCGTGGAGGAAGTTCCACCAGAGAAGAAATTGAGCGTGGTCTTTCCGAATACGAGCGGCTGATTGGCGAACCTCCCCGGATTCACATTAATCACTACCGCAATCTGGATAACCTTTACTGGGGAGTAGACAAGGTCGATGGGCTAGTGAGGAGACTAATGTATCGCATTTGCCGTAGCGAACCAAACTACGGCGGACACGACCCAGACTCGCCATATTTCTGGGGTGATATAGCTCTCAAACAGATTAAATACATGGTCAATTACAGTTTCCACGAAACTAATCTGGCCAATATAAACGCTATGATGCCGTATTATGATCCTGCTCGCAAGTTCGTCAATCGCTGGTTTCATACATCCGATGGTGGTGTTGTGGACAGTTTCAACCGGCTATTGAGCGACGATAACGTAGAGAAACTGGTCCGGCAAAATGGTGTCTGTCTGATCTACACGCACTTTGGAAAGGGATTCTGCAAACATGATAAGGTGAACGCCGAGACCGAAAGACTGCTCTGTCGGTTGGCGTCCAAGAATGGCTGGTTTGCGCCGGCTTCGGAAATATTGGCATTTATGGAGCGCAATCTCCCCGATGACAACATTTCCGCCCGCCAGCGTAAATATGTTGGATGGCGCTGGCTAATTGAAAAACTGTTATACGGAACCAGTTAAAAACACGATGGTTTATGCCGTTGATCTTAAGAACCGATACTCTGGAATGATTTCTGAACGCGATGAGTAGAATATCTGTTTTGCATATTGTTCTATCCACCGAAACCGGCGGGATGGAAAATGTCATCTATAACCTGGCAACTGGGATTGACCGTACGCAATTTGATCTGAAACTTCTTTGTCTACAGGCGATAGGTCCGTTGTCTGACAAGTTACTGAAAATTGGCGTGAAGTCTGATCTGATGGGCAGGATGATACCAGGCTTGTCGATGATCTATTCGCCCGGGTTGATCAATTATATCAGACAATCAGGTTGTCATATTGTCCATACGCATTCAGGTTGCTGGAGCAAGGTAGCCTCTGCTTGCGCACTTCTGCCACAAGTGAAGTTGGTTTATACCGATCACGGGCGTTCTTACCCTGAACTGAAGCAACTCATATTTCTTGATCGAATTGCTTCCAGGTTCACCGACAAAATGGTAGCAGTTGGAACCCCTCTGCGGGACTACCTGGTAAACACTGTAGGTCTTTCATCAGACAAGATAATTACCATAAGAAACGGCATTGACACAGAAAGATTCAGACCGGGAGGCCAGCGCTCTGAGGTACGACAGGAATTTGGGTTGGCCGATAGCGATATCGTAATCGCAATGGTGGCCCGGCTGGCAAAGGTGAAAAACCACGCTTTTCTTTTGCGAGCGTTCAAGCAGGTGTCAGAAGGTCGTGGAAATGTGAAGCTGATGATTATCGGGGATGGGGAGCTTCGGCAAGATTTACAGACACAGGTCTCAAATCTGGGAATCGACGGCAACGTAATCTTCTGTGGAGACAGAACCGATGTTCCCCGGCTTCTGGACGGAGCTGATATCGCAACCCTATGCTCTGATAGCGAAGGCATCAGTCTGACTATTCTGGAGGAGATGTCTTTTGGCTTGCCGGTTGTGGCTACCGATGTAGGTGGCAATCCGACCATCATTCAGACCGGGGAAAATGGATTTATTGTGCCGGTAGGGGATATAGATAGCTATGTGTCCTGCCTGAGCAAGCTTGTCGATGACGGAAACCTTCGCCGATCCATTGGTATCATAGCTCACCAAACAGTAGTAGATAACTGGTCACTGACTGCAATGGTAAGCCAGTATCAGGACCTGTATCGTACCCTGGCATACTAAAGCCACAGCTACCATGTTGATAGAGAAAAACTTCCCGGAACAATAGTTACTCCAAATCCCATCATTGTCTGGATAATTTTGATCAACTCTCACTATTGAAACCTGTTGCAAGCTGAGACTTCATCACTGAATTGACTCGCAGGAAATGAGGAGATTAGAATGAAGATGAAACGGTCAGGGGAGATAAAACTTGTCAAGAGGAGAAAACGGCATCATGATTGCGATGCCAGAATGTAAACCTGAACGGTTTTGACCCGACGCGCAATGGACGGTTTTGGACCAACTGGTGACAATATCGAGAAGAAAGTGAGGAACGTTGTTTGATTATAGCCCAATCCGGGAATACCGGAAAACACGTCCCAGAAAATTAAGGCTATTCGGCGGACTTTACAAAATATTGAACAAGATCAATCGTGATTGGGTGTTCGCAATATCATTGCGCAATCGTCTATACAAGATGATGGGAGTTAACATCTCACTTAGATCATATGTGGCTCGAGAAACCTGGATTGATGATAATTTCCCGGAGCTAATAACAATCGAAGAAGGTGTTGTTATAGGTTGGCGAGGATCTATTATTGCCCATAATACTCAGATGATGCCTCCCTCAGTTGCACCGGTGCATATTAAAAAACATGCCTTTCTTGGTCAGGGCGTAATAGTGATGCCGGGAGTAACAATTGGTGAGTATGCACAAATCGGCACTTGCTCCCTTGTCACCAAAGATATTGAGCCATACACAGTAGCGGTTGGTATCCCGGCCAGACCAGTTCGCAAATTGACCCAGGATGAGATTGACCTGCGTAATAGCACAGAATACTTGGGATAATGCTCTTGCGCCCGGCCCAGGATCGAAGTCAAGGAAGCAATAGGTCTGCATGTGCAAATAGAAATGATCAATGATTAGCAACAAAGGCAGAGTTGACGGAGTTCGGGAGTAAGAATGAACGATCAACCAGATTGGAAAGAAGTTCTCAGGGGAAGAGATATATTGTGTATTTCGTCGATGGCATACGAAGGAATGTGGACAAGAAAACAGAGGCTGATGACAATTTTGGCTGATAGCGGTTGTCGTGTTTTGTATGTAGAACCAAATTTTCCAATGTATGCACGCCGTGGACACTCCGGTGGCAAATCAGAATTGTCTTATGAGAAACAACCCGGACTGCATATCCTTCGGCCTCGGGGCATCTGGCCGCTGGCCCGTTTTGGCTTTATTCGCAGGGCCAACTTTCGGCATTATGTCCGCCGCGTAAAAAGGGTAGCAGCAACTCTGAATCTAAAAAAACCAATACTTATTACCTACCTCCCCGTAATTCATGCCAACACAGCTATGGCGGATATGCTGGACCAAATAGATTATTCAATTCTCGTGTATGACTGTGTGGATGAACATGCCGAGACTGAAGGATACAACTATGATTTTGTCAAGAAGGTTGACTACGATCTAACAGCTCGCGCCGATGTGGCTTTTGTTACTGCCCGCGGACTGTATGAAGACAGAAAGCACCTGGGAGACCACATCTATCTTTCTCCGAACGGGGTGGACGTGGCTCACTTCTCGAAAGCTTTGCTGGACCATACCAGGATTCCGGAGGATTTAGCCAGGATTCCTTCCCCAAGAATCGGGTTCGTTGGCGCTTTGTCGGACTGGATTGATTATGATCTCATGGCCCGAATTGCCAGGACTTATCCGAATTATCATCTGGTATTGGTAGGACCCCTGAAAAAGGGCGTCAAGCCGGAAGTCCTTGAGAATCTTCCCAACGTACACTTCCTGGGCATGAAGCCGCTGGAGATTCTTCCGGGCTATCTAAAAGGTTTTGACTGCGGTATCAATCCCTTTTGCCGGAGAGGAATTGCAGAACGAGTCAACCCGCTGAAGATGTATGAGTACCTTGCCGCTGGCCTTAAGGTTGTGTCAATTGATATGCCCGAAGTAATGCCGCTTGAGGGGATTATTTCCATAGCCAGGACCGAAGATCAATTTGTTACGGCCGTTGATGATTGCATAACAGGAAAATTCCAGCCGGATTATGACCGCCTTCAACAAATGCTACCAGAGCATGACTGGAAGATCATTTTTGATAGCTTACTGACTAA
This sequence comes from Candidatus Zixiibacteriota bacterium, assembly GCA_019038695.1. Taxonomy (NCBI): domain Bacteria; kingdom Pseudomonadati; phylum Candidatus Zixiibacteriota; species Candidatus Zixiibacteriota bacterium. The sequence continues at coordinate 204,832 of JAHOYZ010000010.1, read as the reverse complement.
GGTTGCACAGAAGATCCTCGAGAGGGAACAATAGCAGTCTCGTAGCAAGTTTCCCCAATCCTCTTGAAGAATCGTTGCTTAAGGTCGATAATTGTAATATGAAGCGGGTAAGCAGGCAGTCAAGTTTCGCTTGCTAGGTGAATGGCTATCCTGTTTCATTGTGGTACAGAGGCTACTCGGTTGTAACCAAACTTCTTACGATAAGTTTGGCACTTTTGAGCCTTCTGACGGTTTAAGTTATGAACAGAAGGGATTGGGAAGGAACTTTGCTCGGATCGTAATGTGTTGAATCACCATTGCTTATGAAGATGGATTCGACAGATTCGATGGCAAGTGATTTGATTGTATTCTTATATGATCTGAACATACCTGGAGGAATGAGGAATAATGTCAAAGAAGATAATCGGCAGAACTGAGAATGGTTTTCTCTCGATGTTTGCAATCCTGACCCTGACGACTTGGTTTGTCGCAGCGACCGTTTCGGCAAACTGGGAAAGAACAGCAACGTGGCCAAGATTCACTCATTTTCGGACTGCTACTATTACCTATTCTGGAAGTCAGGTAGGTGCTGCTGATTTTGTTGGGCGTCATTATGATGTGTCGATAAATGCAGGCGGATCGTTTTATACTGCTATCAAAGCGGCTAATCCATCGATCAAGGTTCTGGCATACATGACGATTAGCACTTACCGTGCTGGAGATACAGCGAAGCTCCGTACTTTTGCGACAGCTAACGGCTACAACCTCGACTCGCTGTATGCATTCACATATCCGGATTCCAGTGTTTGTATTAAGGCAGCACAGGCGGTCGGTCTCCCTTGTACAGGGGATGATGCGGTCATGTGTGATGATAACGGGCTTGTTCGCTATTGCGGTTGGAACTCTCATCGCTGGATGCCAAAGTTCCAGAATCCCAATGTGTGGGAGTACCTGGCGTGGAAGGTATCGACCGCTATGGGATCAACTTACGATGGTATCATGGAAGATGAGATGCAGATATTCCGACATTACTGGGGTATACATGGAATAGGTTGGCCCATTGGGGGGGCGGACCCATTTCAAACAGGTAGTCGTAATGCAATTGAAGGCTGGGCTGGGATGTCTACGACTGACATTGTTGACAGTATGATCATATTGTCTGAGGAAGGGTATATACAAGAGATAGAGGACTCCCTGTCGGCCCATAACCAGCTTCGGTTCGGAAATCCAGCTGCATATGGTGTGGTTGAAACGGGCGGTGTGTACACAAATATCATCTCACAAATAGAAAACACTGGAACCGGGATGCTGTTAGGTGAGGGATGGGATCTAAGGCCAACCTCTACGGGCACTGGTCGATACGAATGCTGGCGCATGATGGATACAATGACCTATTCTGACGGCCATGCTATTGTTTGGATGATGGTTGGAACATCAGATTCCACTGCGTTGGGAGGCTGGAGTAGGGCAACATTTGAAAGATACTGTTGCTACCAAATGGCTGCCGACACCGGCCATTTTTATATGATGCTCACCGGATCGGGGGGCGGAATTGGGATCAATGATTTCTATGTCACTGACACACTCATCAAGTGGCTTCCGGCTTTTGAATACAACATTGGTCAACCGACGGGTTCACGTACGTCGCTAGGGAATAACTGTTACAAGCGTGAGTATTCTCAACCCAACAGCAATCCGGTGGTGATGTTTTACCGGCATGGTACGTCCGGCTTCAGCACCGACACAAGCATTGCGTTGGGTGGTAATTACTATGAGCTTCAGTACGATGGCACACTGTCGGCGTCTACTACCAACACCGCTTCTATACGATACTGTGAAGGGAAGGTATATGTCAGTGCAGCCAATCCGTATACAGGAGGTGACGATTTGATCTCTCCAGCCAAGATCAACGACCTCGAAACCACTCCCTGAAGTAACTAAGAGTCAATCGGAGAGCCCTGGCATTTGATATTTAGTAAGGTCATTACGTCACCGTCATCTGGAAGCCCGGAATCCGGCTACGTTTTAGCTACCACTACCGTCACATCATCCGACTGTTGTGCGGCACCCCGGAATGTAGTCAGCTCTGCAAACAGCTGGGACAAAATGGCCCGGGCTGATTCGGTATGGGTTTTAATCAGAAACTCATAGAGGCGTTCCTCGCCATACTCATCTTGCTTCTCGTCGAAAGCTTCCGTCACACCATCAGTATAAAGGCATAGCATGGCATTCTTAGGAACAGCTACGCTGAGGATTTCATAGTGATTGTCAGGTAGTACTCCAAGAACAATGTCGGCCTCGTCAAGATGAGGCATAAGTTGACCTTCGTGTACAATGGCCGGTGGATGGTGCCCCGCATTGACATAATCGAAACGATCAGCTTTTAGATCCAGAATGCCGAACAGGGCTGTTATGAACTGACCGGGTTTGTTGAATTGACACAGCAGCTTATTAAGATTGATGGCGAGCGCACTAAGATCGAGCGAATCCTGATTGCTCAGATGTGCGCGTTGAACAGCAATTGCATTGGACATAAAAAGTGCAGCGGGTACACCTTTGCCAACCACATCTCCAATTGACAGGAAGATACGATTCTCATCAAGGTTAACGATATCAAAGAAATCACCACCCACTTCTTTAGCCGGAACATTAGCCCCGAATAGTTTGGTATCGTCACTGAATGATTCTTCGTCTGGAAGAAAACTCTGCTGAATAGAGCTGGCAATCTCGAGTTCTTCACGAATTGCGGCTAGTCTTTTCTCCTCTTCATACAGTCGGGCACCTTCGATTACTTGCGAGCACTGAGTCCCGAGAATGCCCATAAAACGACCATCTTGGGGTGAGAAGCCAAGGTCACCGTTCTTGTTGAATGCGGCTAATACACCAATGAGACCGTTACGAGTTAGCAGGGGCGCAGCCAAAAGTGATTTTATCCCTAGTTTACCCAGGTCGACCTTGGGCAGAGGATTATCTTTGACCACATCGTTTACGATCAAAGGCCTCTTATTCTTAACCATCCAGCCTGTCAGATTCATGTTGAAATGAATAGGCATTTCCTGATCGTCTTTGGAAGAGCGCCTGACAAATGTTTTAAGCAAATCGGACTGCTGTTCATCTTGCAGCAGGAAGACAGCACCCTGACTGGCCCTGACATGTTTCAGGCTGCGATCAATCATGATTTCGGTGATTTTCTGCACCGACATGGCAGAACTGATTGCGGTAGCTATTTCGTTCAAGCTGGCCAGTTCTGCAACAACGGCTCGCAATCGTTCGACCTCGGTTGGCGACTGTTCAGGCATGCAGGTTCTTTTCCTTGCATAGTTGTGATTTGTGCTGTTGAATATAGCGAGAAATATATGTATATTCCAGATCAAATATATGGTCGGGACAGTTTTTTTTGTGAAGGCTTGTATTGCTAATGCTGAGCGCCGGGGACAAACTTGGTGAATATCGGATAGAGTCGCTCGTCGGACAGGGCGGGATCGGCACTGTCTATAAGGCTCGTGATCTGCGGGATGATTCCGTCGTGGCCCTTAAGGTCATAAACGAAGATCTTGCCGAATCAGCCGAATATCGCCAAACTCTCGCCAACGAACGAGAGGTGGCGTCCCGGATCGATTCACCCTACATAGTCAAAGTCCACGACTTCGTCGAAGTCAACGGTTCGTGCTTCATCGCGCAGGAATTCGTTGAAGGAAACGAGTTTCGTGAAGTATGTGGAGATTGGTCGTTTGAGCAGAAGGTTGATACTGCCCGTAAGCTCGCCGAGGGTATCTCCGCTGCCCATCTTAAGGCAGTTGTTCACCGCGATCTAAAGCCGGAGAATGTTCGCATCACGACCGAAGGTGACCCGAAAATCCTCGACTTCGGACTCGCAACAGTGGAACAAACGGACAGCGTCGATGCAGCTGGCGACGTAGAGGGCACTGTCCTGTATGCTTCCCCGGAGCAACTCTCGGGAGAGGTCGTTTCAGCGCGATCTGATCTGTTTAGCTTTGGAGTCATACTCTATGAACTGTTTGCGGGACGTCGACCATTCGAGGGAGCCTATTCCGCCAGTATCATGTACTCGATTCTGTACGAAGCCCCGGAAGGTCCCCAGGAAATCGATCCAACCCTTCCAGAATGGCTCTGCGACCTCATTGTCCACCTGCTACAGAAACTTCCAGATGAACGTCCCGAATCGGCCCATGAGATCGCGGAAGCGTTTCAGCGCAACCTGGGTGTCAGCGGTGCCGGTGATGTAGCAGTCGGAATATCTCGACGGCACCGCACGGTCACAGTCGTTGACCTGAAGAACCTATCTGGTGATGAATCATGGGACTACTTCTGTCTTGGTTTTACCGAAGAAATCATTGGCGAGCTGACAGCACGTACGGATTTGGTCATTTCCGCCCAGCCTTCCACCGCCATGCCCCGTAATATAGGGGAAGTGTTTAAGCGTTGTCGGTCCGATTTTGTAATAACCGGTTCACTTCTGAAATGGCAGGATCAAATACGTCTGTCACTGGGAGTATTCGGCGACCAGGGCGAAAACGTAGTCTCAAATCGCAAGTATGAGGGATCCGCCGAAGGGCTCTTTGGACTGCTGTCGGAGGCGGCGAACGAAGCTGCGAAAGCGCTGGCAGAAGCAACCGGCACCTCCACTACTACCACTGCGGAAGGCGTCACCCCAGACGTTTCGGCCTATGATTTCTATCTCAAGGGACATAGCTACTACCAGACGAACCGCCCGGACGATCTTAAATTCGCTGAAGATATGTTCCAACGTGCTCTGGAGATTGATCCCAACTTTGCTCTCGCTCATACCGGGCTCTCCGACGTGTACGCCTTTCAGTACATGGCCTACTATGAACGTACGCCGGAGCGAATTGCAGCCGCGTGTCAGGCATCTGATAAAGCCCTGCAGATCAATCCACAGCTTCCCGAGGGACATCGTTCGACTGGACGCTGCTGTATGTTCACCGGTGATATGAAAGCCGCCGAAGAGTCGTTCAAGAAGGCTGTTGAATTTAATCCCAAGTATGCCGTTGGCTACCGCACTCTTGCCTGGTTGAAATCCATGGAAGGTGATCTGGATGCCGCCCTAAAATGGGCTGGCAAGGCACTGCAATTGGCACCCACTGATCTCGAAACTCTGTTGTTAATAAGTTTGACTCACATGGATGCCCGCAAATTCACCCTGGCTCTTGCCACCCTACAGCGAGCCATCGAGCTGGGTCCCGATTACGGTCGCGCCTACTATCTCCTGGGAACAGTATACATGAGACTGGGTGTCCCTGATCTTGCGTTGGAGAACCTGCTGGAAGCCATTAAGTACCAAGGCGACCCGAACTGCTATAATGATGCCGGTTACATATATCTCATAAAGAATGACTGTGATTCCGCCCGAGTTCGGTTCAATGAATCAATCAAAGCTGGTCAGTTTGATTTTATCGCCTGGCACTATCTGGGAATGGTGGAACGGCATTGTGGCAACGAATCCGAGGCCAAGAACTGTTTTGAAAAATGTCTCGCCAGTATTGAAGGACAGGATCCGAGCGAAGAATGGAATGTTGATCTCCTGGCTTATAAAGCTCTGGCTATGGCATCAATGGGTAATTCAGAGATAGCAAGAGAATTGCTTGAAGAAGTAGCTTCTGCCGAAAAACACAGCGGCGAAGTACACTACTGCATGGCACGCTCCTACGCAATACTTGGTGACGAAACCCGCTCGCTGCAGTGTCTTGAGGAAGCCTACCAACACCACGATGGTCCGACCCCTAAAGAGGCTGCATTGGACCCACTCCTGAAGATCCATTGATCGATCTTAGACTAATAAGAGTATAGGAAATCATTCCCTCATACAAATAGCTGTCAATATGCGACGCTTATGGTTATGTTAGACCTATTAAAGTCATTATCGGACAATACTGTTACAGGAGTACATCATGAAGAAAGTACTATTGATAAACGCCCATCAGCGCTATGAAGGTTTTGCCGAAGGCAAACTCAACCAAACATTGATCGACACCATGAAAGCCGAACTCGAAGCAAAAGGGTGTGATGTAAAAACTACATTCATCGAAAAAGGCTATGACGTAAACGAAGAAATCGAAAAACACGTCTGGGCCGATCTTATTATCACACAATCTCCGGTCTACTGGTTCGGTACTCCATGGATTCACAAGAAATACATCGACGAAGTATTCACTACCAGTCTGGTTCAACAGAGTCTGCTGGTTGATGATGGCAGAACACGCAAAGACCCTGCCAGACAATATGGCACCGGCGGAAAAATGCAGGGTAAGAAACACATGCTTTCATTGACCTGGAATGCGCCGCAAGAAGCGTTCGGCAACAAAGATCAGATTCTGTTTGAAGGCAAATCCATCGATGAAATTTTTGTCGCCAATACGACGGTTTACAAGTTCTGTGGAGCAGAGATTGTGCCTTCTTTTTCCTGCTATAACGTATTGAAAGCCCCAGAGGTAGAAAACGATCTTAAGCGTCTCAAACAACACCTGAGCAACGAACTCTGATACAGAACTAGTTTGCCTGCCCGAAATAGTCGGCGTTCGGCAGACAAACATGTCTGCCGGGAACCCGACAGCTATTACCTGGTCGGGTGACATTCCAACAGAACCGGCACTCTACCTGCCGTAGGCGACAGGTGGTTGACAAACATTCCTTCCCAAAAAACCACTTGTGTCGTTTCAAGGTAATCGAGACACTTCGTATTGACGAAAGATAAAGAATTGGAGGTGAGCAAGTGTTTGGCAAGGTTATCTGCTGCAAAGAGAATAATGGGAAAATCATTACCCTCATCGGCGTATTCCTCGCCCTCCTTGTACTCCTTCTTGTTTTGTTTGAAAGCCATCCCAGAACACCAACGATAACTAAATGTCAGTTAACCGTATTTGAGAACGAATATGTTATAGTTCAAAAAGTGGGCGAAATCGAACAATTGGCAGTGGCTTATATAAAGGATGGCTCTGTTTATGCCACAGAAGATCACTACGTATACGAGAAGTCTCCTCAATCAGACACTTTCGAGTCATTAGGTCATTTCCACAAGAGTGATCCTGATATGATTGACCGAATAAAGGATTTCGTTGCTCGCTTGCGAATCTCACGTCATTATCGCAAAGCCTTTGGCGCAAACAACTATGTAGTACTGGAAAGCCAAACACTCCTGACCTTCTATGATCACGTTTATCGTTCAACTTATGATGACAGGACATTTCATCCGGTTTATAGTTTCAGCGAGACAGGCTCCTATGATCCTTTCAATAAGGGCGTTGCTGTAGACGCTGACGATAACGTGTATTTTGGGGAATACTACTGCAAAGAGCATTCTCATAAAATTAAAATACTCAAGGGTACCGAGGATGGGGCTAACTTTGGAGTGTACTATGAGTTCCCCGCAGGACAGATTTTTCACATTCACTCTATGAAATATGATCACTATCGAAATAGAGTGTTGATTTGTACCGGTGACGAGGATGATGAATGCAACTTAATGTACATCGATGAAGATACTCACAGCCCCGGTGTTCTCGGTGGTGGCGATCAAGGATGGAGAATCGTATCACTCATGATTACAGAGGACTTCCTTTACTGGTGTTCTGACAATGATAGAGATGGATCGCATATTTATAGATACAATGTCGGTACGGGAGAACGAGAGAGACTTGCAAGTGTTGGCAAACCGAGTTATTACTCAACACAGTTAGAAGACGGAACACTTGTATTTAGTACAACATATGAGCCAAGCTCAAGATACTCAAAACAGATGAACCCTGATGCAACGACTGATATCTGGATATCCAGAAGCGGCACAAACTGGTTCAAGGTTCTATCTATTACAGGAGATCCAGACGAATCACCATACGGTTTGACAAGACCACAGATAATTCTGCCATCAGGAGATGCCAGTTCCAGGCATCTTTTCTTAACGCCCATTCATACCCTGGACGGTAATTTTTGTCTGCAAGAATACACTATTGAATGGAAACAACAAAAACCAGACCGTAAAGTTGAACTGGACAAGCCCCCCTCTAAGCCATTAGAATAGATCACAGTGGTCGAACCGGTGAGAGTACGTTGTTAACAGACTGTCAAAGATGGACATCTCGGTCAATACAAGTGACATGGAAACACCATGAATGAGTTGGGTTATCTAAGAGATCTGGTCGTAATAATGGGACTCGGTGTCGCCATTGTTGCGATCTTCCATCGACTCAAGATTCCCACCATTGCAGGATTTATCGTAGCCGGTATGTTCGTGGGTCCCAAAGGGCTGGGCTTGGTCAATGATATACACCAGGTAGAAGTCCTCGCTGAAATTGGTGTCACTCTCCTGCTATTTGGAATTGGTCTGGAATTTCCTCTCGATAGACTTCGGCGTCTTTGGAAGCTTATCCTCATAGGCGGCTTTATCCAGGTAGGACTCACCATAGGGACTGCATTTCTGATTGCAAGATCATTGGGTCTTTCCTGGGAAGCATCGCTACTGACCGGGTTCATTGTAGCTGTATCCAGCACAGCGATTGTTCTCAAAGGACTGGAGCAACGCGGTGAGATTGATGCCCCTCACGGCCGTTTTACAATGGGTATTCTCATTTTCCAGGATTTATGCGTAGTCCCCATGATTATGATAATTCCACTCCTGGGTGACTCAGAGGGAATATCAACTGGAATGATAGCAACCTTGGCTCGATCGCTTGTGATAATCGCCGTCGTACTCGTGGCGGCCCGACTTGTAGTTCCAAAATTGATGGACATGGTCGCACGAACTCGGCAGCGGCATTTGTTTATCATGACCGTCTTGCTCGTCTGTATTGGAACAGCCTGGGTTTCGGCCAGCGCTGGAGTTTCTCTCGCACTTGGAGCCTTTCTGGCGGGGCTGATAGTAGGTGGGAGTGGATATCGGCATCAGGCGTTGGCAGATATTTTTTCATTCAGAGAAGTGTTCATTTCAATATTCTTTGTTTCCGTGGGGATGCTGTTGGATATGGCAGCTATAATCCCAAATATTGTTGGTATCGTTGTTCTGCTCGTAGGACTAATGGCAGGCAAGTTCCTGATCGTGTTCATTGCTGGACTGTCGATGCGTATGCCGGTGCGAGTAAGCGCAATGGCCGGTACAGCCCTCGCCCAGATCGGAGAGTTCTCGTTCGTTATGCTGGGTGTGGCTGGAACATACCAATTAATCGATCCAACCCACGCCAGCAATCTTATGGCTGCTGCAGTGTTTTCAATGCTTCTCACACCATTTGCTCTTTCTCTGGCACCTGCCCTGGCGGCTGGAGTAGGAAAGTTTCGAGTTCTCACTCGCCTATTGGATGTTACCACTGCCCAGGAAGCTTCTGAACGTTCTTCGGAAATGAAGAATCATATAATAATCGGAGGATATGGGCTTGCGGGACATGATTTGGCCAAAGCTCTAAGTGACTTCGATATCCCATACGTAATCGTCGATATGAACCCCGAAAATGTTCGCCTTGGACTCAAGAGGGGTGAACCGATCCTCTTTGGTGACATTACCAGCCCTGAAGTGCTGGGTTTCCTTGGTGCCTCGCAAGCTAAGACATTTGTGATTGTTGTGAACGATCAGAGCGCCATTGAGCAAGCGGTAAAAGCTGCCAGGAGTGTAAGGTCAGACCTGCATATTCTTGTGCGCACAAGGTATTTGCAGGATGTCCATCGACTATCGGAGGCTGGTGCGGCAGATGTGATTGTGGCGGAAGTCGTAACTGCCGCTGAAGTGGTTACAACAATTTTGAAGATGAATGGTATTGGAGATGAAGAAATCGAAAAACGTCATCTGATTTGAGAACATATTAGACATCATGAGACGTCAAAGTAATCGAACTTCCGGTTGCAACCGATACTAAAGCAATAGAACCAATTACTGGCAGGTAAACAGCGCTATGCGTTTTCTGATCACCGGCGGAGCCGGATTTATCGGGTCGAACATTGCCGAAGCTCTCGTAGCCAACGGCGACGATGTACGGATACTGGACAACTTCTCCTCCGGGCATGAGGAAAACTTAGCCGGGTTGGAGGGCAAGATCGAAGTCATCGAGGGAGATATCCGCGACTATTGGACCGTGCTCAATGCGGTCGATGGCAGGGACTACGTTCTTCACCAGGCCGCATTGCCGTCGGTCCCGCGTTCGATCAAAAATCCGCTAACCTCCAACGAAGTGAATATCAACGGTACACTCAATGTTCTTGAAGCTGCCCGTCAGGCTGGCGTCAAGAAGTTCGTGATGGCATCATCTTCGTCCGTCTATGGTGAATCGGAAGAACTGCCCAAGCACGAAGGACTGCGCCCTAGTCCGCTCTCTCCATACGCTGTCACCAAGCTTACCGCCGAATACTACCTGAATGTCTACTGGGAGTTGTATGGTTTTCCGACAGTGGCACTGCGCTATTTCAATATCTTTGGCCCTCGTCAGGACCCGGGTAGCGAGTATGCCGCCGTAATCCCCAAGTTTATCATTGCTCTGGCTGAGAATACCCCCCCGACAGTTTATGGCGATGGCGAGCAATCGCGTGATTTTACATACATCGACAACTGTGTCCAGGCCAATATCCTCGCCGCTACCGATGATCGCATCCGCGGCGATCAGTTCAATGTTGCCTGTGGTGGCCAATTCACACTCAATCAATTGCTCGATCAATTACGCAACATTATAGGCACTCAGACAAAGGCCAACTACGAAGAGACACGCCAGGGAGACATCAAGCACTCGTTTGCTACTATCGATAAATTGGGCAAATTTGGCTATAATCCAACGGTCGGTTTTGAGGAAGGACTACGCCGCACGGTACAGTTTTTCCGCGAGGTGAAAGCCTAGCAATAACCGGAGAGTAATAGGTCAGGTTGCTCGCAACCTGAAAAAGGGGCTAATGATCAATCTAACACAAACAATAACAGGGGGTTACATTTGCGAAATACATACACTTTTTGGTTGCTTTTATAACGAATCAATCTTACGTTTCTGTCCGTAATGAAGGGAGAAATGTGGGATGGCTATTCTGGAAGACTGTAGAACAGCGCCCTCGAAAGATGATTATTAAAGATTGTTAAGCACATAGTTTGAGTAATGTCGAGGATGTCTTTTATCCTTGACACTGTTCGGGTCGGTTTTTATTTTATTGACCACTTATGGGAGATATTACCGTATAGTAACTTAGCTATGCGATAAGGGTTTAGAAGTTGCTCGCATGAGACGATAAGAGTGTTAAGATAAAATAGTGTGTAAGTTTTGAACAGAATAGAAAACATAGATAGCAAAATGCAAAAAATGAAGGAGGTAACTGAGACAACTCGAAGGGAGGGCGTTGCCCCCGAGACTATCAGGATGCTCTCGAAAAATGATCGCGTTCGACGTAGTTTGAAAGAGAGCAAGTGAATCAGAAAATGAAATTCAAGAAACTAACAAGTTTTACAAGGAGAGTTTAGGCATGATGCGAAACTCGAAACTCCTGATGATGCTGGCCCTGATGATCGGCGTTGTAGGATTCGCCTTTGTCGGTTGTGATGACACAACTGTCGAAGACAACCCCATTGCTGACAAGGTAGTCGGCTCAATTGAAGGTGTCGTTCTCGCCAATGCGGGAGCATGCAGCGACGGTGCTGTTGGCGCCAACGTCTGGGTTCACTGGATGAGTGACGAAGTACGCGACAGCGTAGTCACCGACGCGAGAGGATATTTCCTCATCGAAGGTCCTCTGCCCTCAGGCGACTACACTCTGACTTTTGTTTATGTAGGAACCGAAGTTGCGAGTGCCTCCGATCGTGAGATCGGCGGACAGGCTCTGCAGTATGAGACATACGCGACTACATTCTACGTTGCCACCATTCCTACCCTCGACCAGCTCAAGGGTGACATTGATGTCAACCCGTCCGGTAATTATTACTACCGTTTCACCACTGGTGAAGACGGACCGGACGTCAATCTGTATGAGGAAGACCTTACTGTCACGGGTCAGCTCTTCTCGGCTCTTCCCGAGTACGAAGGAGACGTAGCCCCGAAGGATAACAATCCCGGTCAGGCTCTTGATGCCATCTCGCCAATTGGCAATGTCCAGGTCATTCTGTCATATCCGGCCACTCTTCCTTTTGCGCCGGTTACTTTCAGTACCTTTACTAATGCAGAAGGTATCTATACTTTCACGGACATGCCAGTGTATGACGGTGAAGTTGGCCTGACGATTCCAGCATTTGCTTATGGCGATTCGTCGTACGCTATGTTTGATACGACGATTGACCTGATGTGCGACGTTGCCCTGACAGTGCCGGACATCTACGGCATTGTTGATTGCCGGAGCGTCCCGACCATCTTGTTCCGGAACTTTACGTCGGCCCAGGAGTTCCACTACGACTCCAATATGACCATCTGGTTCTCAGAGCCGATGGATACCTCGACGTTTGAGTTTGAGCTTATGGCCGATGGCTCCCCGGTTACGGTCAGTTACACCTGGAGCACAAACGACTCCACGCTGACTATCGATCCATGGCAGACTCTGTCAACCTGGTACGAATACGTTGTGGAAATCGACCAGGCTCAGTCTGTGTCTGGTTGCCAGTTAGGCAACGAGTTCACATATCTGCCTTTCCGTACCATGGACGGTATCCGACTGCTGGCTACCAATGTTGAAACAGCTCCGGGTTGGTTCAATGATTTCCAGATTGAAGACCCGATTACGCTGACTTTCAACATGCAGCCGGTTCTTGATCAGGTTTATGGAACTCTGACCTTGACTGATATCACGGTCGATCCTGATTACCCGGTCGCTTTTGCTTCCGCGGTAGACGGAAATGTTCTAACGATTACCCCGGTTGATGATCTTGAGATGAGCCACGACTATAAAGTCTGCTACGGTGTCTTCTCAGACATAACCGGTGACTACGATGAAGGTTGCATCGAATTCGCAACTGAAATCGATCCCAACGAACCAGCGGCCGTTACAGGCTGGTCCCTTGCTGAGGGTACTGGCTGGCGGTGTGACTGGAACACCAAGACGATCAAGTTCCGTTGGAACAAGGTCGACCGGGCCAAAGGTTATCATGTCTATGCCTATGATAATGCCAATGAGCGCCCGAACACTGACTGGGTGCTGATTGCAACCGTCGCCCCTGCGGATTATCTACAATACCAGGAAGAGGATATAACACTTCCGGTGCAGTTTGACCGCTATGAGAATGACGGTATTCAGACGCCATTTACCGATAGCACCCATGTCTGGTTCATGATTCGCGCCTTCAACGATGCCGGTGACGGAGAGAACTCGGCTTCGCTTGAATTCTCGGATACCACGCCTCCAGGCGCCGGTAATGCCGATGACGGCGGTAACAACACCATTACATTCAGCCAGACCTATGGCAGTGGTGACAATACAGTCGGCACTGACGAAGATACTGTCTGGATTTCGTTGGATGCACAGGTTGAGTACATGGATCGCACTGGCCCTATCTGGGACTTCATTGAAGCCGGTGGCGACGAGAGCTATGTGCTTCCAGAAGCCAATGGTTCCTGGGACTGGCGCAACGATAGTCGCGCCAACGCCGATCTTGTTGACGTAGACGCCACTGGCGCCTTCTTCACCGTTCCGGCTGGCGTTTGTGCCGCTGGTGACTCCCTGACGTTGACCTTCGAGGACAACTCGGGTAACGACACTACTATCACATTGAACTTGAATTATGTACAGCCGTACTTCACGTACACAGCTCCTGTAGTGCTTGATACGGTTGAAGCTCCGGATCACACGGTCAGCTTTACTATCACTCAGACTGCTGCCGGTATCCCGACGATTGGCCTGGTTGACTACTGGCTGACTCTGGATGACGGTGCGGTCCTGATTGATACTATTGAGGACTTCAGGAACGGTAATGGTTCCGAGACGGCTCCTCTTGAGGACTTCTGGATGTCTGACAATCTGGCTCGCGTCGGATTGCAGGATGCCAATGGTGGTGTTGTCTGGTGGAGTGACTACTTCATGGTCGCTGGTATCCAGTTCACCAACCTTGATGCTATTCATGACTATGATGATACCACCTTCGTCTATGACCAGTTGGGCACAGACTCGACTACTATTCCGATGGTTTGGACCTCGGTTGGTATCGAGAGTCTTGATGTCTACTATACTGATGGTGACAGTCTTGAGCCAGACTGGTCTGATTTTGGAGCGGATGGTATCTATCTCGCAACGATCGAAAACACCGGTTCGTACGACTATCATGCGCCAAGTCTGGATGCTGACTATCGTACCTGGCTGGCGTTGGTCGATGCTGATACCGACGTTAATCCTGCCGCTGGTGACTCGCGTCCTGGCGCCATGACCGAAACAGGTATTGATATTACTTACGATTTCATCACGGTTACTGCTCCTGCCGTAGGCGCTACGCTTGCCGGTGGTGCTGACTATGATGTCGTATGGACAGTGGGTGCCGGCTCTGCCGATGCCGTACTGGTATTTGACTACCTTACAGCTATCGATGTTGCAGCCGATCCGGATGACACTACCTGGTCGCCATGTACTATGTCTTCGTATCTTAACGATGGTACGGAAGCATGGGCGGTACCGGATACTACGCCGATGGCCGCGACTCGGTTGAGAGTCACTAATACTGAAGGTGACTCGCTCTTCATGACGGCTATCTTCTCCATTACCGGTCTATCCGTTACGACTCCTGCTGCTGACGACGAGTGGCTGGTTGGCACCGTCCAGAACATTACCTGGGCTTGTGACGATCCTGGCGATGTCGGTGATGTCCGCATCTGGTGGTCAAACTCTGGCTTCACCGATGATGACTCGACCGAAATCTCCGGTGGTGCAACTGCCAATGACGGAACCTATCCCTGGACAGTAGATTCACCTCCGTCGGCGACTACTCAGATTCGTATCTGGGGTGTTGACCAGGCAGTGTATGCTACTTCCGATGACTTCACCGTAGGCGGTGTAACTGTTACCGCTCCTAATGGTGGTGATGTTTGGACCGTTGGTGCTTCTGCTACAATCACTTGGGACAATGTTGGTACCATTGATGAAGTCGATATCGCTTACACCTTCAATGATGGTGGTAACTGGATTGATATCGCACTTGCAGAGACCAACGACGGTTCCTATACCTGGGAAGAAGTCGGTAACATTACCTCTGACGAACTGGCTATGGTTCGTATCAGACAGGCTGGAACTCTGTTTGGCGTAGATGCCAGTAATGCGCTGTTTGATATTGCCGGTATCATAGTCTCCACCCCAGCCATTGGTGCTGAGTGGAAGAATGGTACTGCCAACAACATCTCGTGGACTGAAATTTCAGCCACAGGTATTACGAATCCGTTGAAGATCGAGTACTCACTCGATGGCTCCGACGGTACGTACTTCCCGGTCCCTGGAGCTGCCAGTGTTGCTCTTGGTTCAAGTCCATTTGCATGGACATTGAATGCAAAAACAGATCCTAATCTCGCGGCATCAGTCACAGCCTGGATTAAGATCTCTGAGATTGGTACGGGAACAGTTTGGGATAATAACCCAGGTGCTTTCACAATCTCGAACGCTGATCCTGTTGTGACCTGTCCTGCTAACCGAAATACAGTGGCTGACGACGATGCTTGGGCTGTTACTTATGCGGATGCTGATGGCGGCCTTCTGCCGACAGTCTCGTATGCTTGGGATATTGTCAATGGCACCCCGACCGGTGTAATAACCGGTGTCGATGACGGCGCGGGAACAGTGGACTTCGCCTATACCTATGATGCCGCTGATAACGGAACGGTATACACTCTCATTGTTTATGCTGACGATGGTCTTAATGACACGGCAGCTACCCGGGACGTAATGACCCTGACGGTCTCCGACGCTACAGTAACAGCGCCTAACACTGGTGCTGAAACATGGGCCAATGGCACAACTCATGCCATCACCTGGACCGTAGCCGGTACTATTTCCAATACACTGTTGCTTGAGTACTCACTCGACGGTGTTGGTGGTACTTACTTCACAGTTCCTGGTGGCGGCGCTGTAGCAGCGGCTGGCGGAACATTCAACTGGGTTATGAATGCGTTCACAGATGCTAACTTGGCGGTTTCCTCAAACTGCTGGGTTAGAATAACAGAGAACGTTACCACTACTGTGCTTGACGTCAGTGATGCGGCGTTTGACGTCACAAACGCTGCTCCTGTGTGTCCTGCTTATGCGGATCAGGTAACGGCTTCTGCTTCTGACCTTGCTTGGTCTACAGCTGCTGTAACTGATGCCGATGGTGTAAGCGCCACGCTTCCTAACCAATCATGGGCTTGGAATGGTGCAACGCCAACAGGTGCATTCAGTGGTACGGTCCAGGCTGATGGAACCATTGATTTCAGCTACACCTATAATGGTGCTGACGATGGAGTCGTATTCACCTTGGATATCATTGCTGATGATGGTATCGGTACTGACACTGATGATTTGACTCTTACTGTCACTCCGTAAGTGACTGCAAGTACACGTTACTGATTACCCACACCGGGGACTGGTTATCCAGTCCCCGGTTTCTTTATGCATGTAATGGTAGGTAGCCCCCAAGCTCGGTAGGGCAGGAGCCCTGTGCTCCTGCCAAATATTATAGTCTTGTAGGGTGGAACCCTCTTAGCGGTTCCGCCATCTCGAATTGGCAGTCATGTAGGTCAAGCTGCCTGTCGGCTTGGCATGGATCTGACCGTCAAGAGGCCTGCTGCTTGACCTACTAAACGTCAGCCAGGCCGGTTGGCCCCATGAGAGCGGCGAATGCTCGCAGGATCTTCTCGTTGTAGGCGCCTTGCATTGCAAACATAGTCCTGAGCGCCGGGAAGGTATCGATAGCGCCCTGGTAGACACGCACGGTGGTCATTGCATCGAAAGTGTCGCAGATAGCCACTATTTGGGAGTAGAAGTGCATTTCGCTAAGCTTAAGACCATTGGGATAACCTTGGCCTTCCCCGCGCTCGTGGTGCTGCAGGACGGGGTAGTGACTGGTGGGGGCAAGGTGGTCTGACTCGGCGAGAAGATCTGTTCCCCATTGAGGGTGCTTTTTCATAATCTCAAATTCGGTGTTGTTGAGCGGCGCTCGCTTGTGCAGGATTCGGTCCGGGACTTTTGATTTACCAATGTCGTGCAGGAGAGCTCCAACCCCCAGCTGATTGAGAGATTGCTCGTCCTTACACCCGAGTTGCTGGGCCAGCGCCACCGAGAAAGTGCAGACATTCACAGAATGCGTGTAGGTGTAATAGTCAAATGATGAGATAGCCATGAGGTTCAGGAAGGCATCACGCCCCTGCAAAATGTATCCGACGGTACTTGTAACAAGTTCACTGGAGCGCTGGATATTCTCACCATAGGTCGGATTCTCCAGAACATCCTGTACCAGGTTGGTAGAAGCGTCGTAGAGGATATTGGCTTTTTTCTCTTCTCTTACGCTCGGATCAGTCAGAATCTTTGGCAGGTTGCACTCAATATAGCGTTGGTAGCGTGCCCGGTTCGTATTGGTGATAAACAACCGTTCGACTTTGTTATCCATCAGGCTCTGTCGGGTTCGATCCGTAAACGGCAAATCGGCCGAACGATAGAGAATCTGTTGCGTATCAACCTCAATATAAAGGTCGAAGTCGAGAATCGAGTCCACTCGTAACGAGTCTAGCAAGATGGGAATATACTCTACTTTGGTTGTTCTGTCAGTCGTAAGAGTTGTCATGTTTCCCAATTTCGTACCTGTTTGGTCCATCTTGTCCCCAGGACAGCAAACCGTATATCAAAGCTATACTTTGATTATCGACAGATATCTGGGAAGCTTAAAAAGAAACCACCCTCCGACCCGATTGGTCGAAGGGTGTAGCAGGAGGTGTGAAGCAGGATATTGGGCGCCGTTAGGCACCATAATTCTTGATTGTGACAAGTACGGAATTCAGCGACGTGGTTATGTCGCTGAGGATTGTAGAATAGCGTTTGAGTAGTTCGGAGTACTGCCACCGCATCTGGAACGCCTTCTCCGGGAAATCAAACTTTTCCAGCAGGGTATTCTTGTAGGTCTCATCGATGTACTTGATAACATAGTATGGGTAATCCGGCACGTTGGGATCTTCCACTTCACCCTTGCTGATCCGGTCCCGATAGACCTCGATCTTTTCCAGCATGACGGTGCCAAAACACCAGGGGGACATGATAATGCCCAGGTTGGCGCCATCGGTGTAAAACCGGATTATTGTCCTCATCAGAAGGTCGATCACAACTCCACGAGCCCGGTAGTATGAGAGTGTCTCTACTTTGTCCGACGTGATTGTAAAGAGTTTCTCATTGATACTGGAGCGCTCGGCCCGAGCATTGGCATACGTTTTTTCCAAAAAAGCGTAGTAGTCTTCGAAGTACACTTTTGTGTTCTCCGAAAGAGACATTATAAAATATCCCTTGTCATCCTTACGAACCTTAGGCTCGTTAGCCACCTTCAGGCGTTCCGAAGAAAAACCGCGATGATATCGTCCGTCTAACATGCTGCCTCCTGAACTGCTTGTCTTCTGAAAGGCAGTTATGCAGAGGCTGTGCCGGAATCTGTGAACGCTGGCAGACCAACTCTCACAGGATCGTAAGTTGCAATAAGGCAGATGGTTGGCCTGCGGGAAAGTGTCAGCGACTATGCTCGACGAGGGAATCTGACATAGCGCAAAGATTTGCGATAGCGACAGATAGGATCAGAATTATGAAGTTGGTTGCAGACAAACATAGACTCTGGACCTGTTCAATCTCTGCCCAATCTGCGGCGGACCTCAGATACTCGGAGCATAGAAGAAAAGTATCGCGCTGTGCAATGGCAGACTCCCGGCTGGATTCGGATACGATCAGCCGCTCCTCTTTCCTATTGCAAAAAGACTCCCAATATCTATATTATTAGTAAGGAGGGTTTGTTATGACTTCTATCGAAGCCATTATCAATCGTCAGTTCCTTCTCTGGGAACAGTTAAAATCGGAGCCTCGCAAGGAAGAGGTACCGACAACACTTCCACCGCAGATCATCACCGTGTCTCGGCAGACCGGCTCGCGCGGATCATATTTTGCCTCGAAGCTGGCTCACAAGTTGGATTGCCAGCGTATTCACCGCGAGATCATAGATGCCATCTGCTCCTCGTCCGGCTATCGCAAACGTATTATTGAATCGCTGGATGAGCGTTATCGCACCGTTCTTGATACGTTGGTCACCGCTCTATTGACCGGGCAGGCTGTCGATCACGGCGATTACTACCGTCATCTTTGTCAGGTCGTACTTTCAATGGCGGAACTGGGCGGCATAGTACTGGTTGGCCGAGGGGGGGGATTTATCCTCGGTCCCAGGCGTGGTTTTCACATCCGTGTCGTCTGTCCTCGTCAGGAGCGCATCGACAACCTTGTGTCCTACAAGAATGTCTCTGCCACTGAAGCCGAGGAAAGTGTCGAGCGATCGGACGCTCAACGTCGGGAGTACATAAGCAAGCTGTTTGGAGCCAATATTGATGACCCCAGCTGGTACGACCTGGTCTTCAACACGGCGTACCTTGATGTCGAGGAGATGGTGGGAGTCGCGATTAAAGCCTTTGACGGCAAGATGAACAAGCTGGCACGACTCGAAAGGGAAGGCCGCTGAGAATCCTGCTCAGGCTTGACTGGTCCGGTCCACCAGCCAGGATTGAACTCTGACTTTGATCTGATCCCGAATACGCCGGAAGGTGTCCATAACTTCATCCTCTGATCCGACGGCACTGTGGGGATCCTCTAAGGACCAATGGAGACGTGTCCCACCACCGGAAAACATGGGGCAGTTCTTCTGAGCATTGTCACAAACAGTTATGACGTAGTCAAATGATTGGTTGAGATACTCCGTCAACGAATCTGACGTGTGTCTGGAAATGTCGATTCCTGTCTCTTGCATGACTCTGACAGCCAACGGGTTCACTCCTCCCGGCGAAATTCCTGCCGACTTAACAACTATGTTCTGACCTCCGTAGTGACGGAAAAAACCCTCTGCCATTTGTGAACGACATGAGTTTCCGGTACAGATGACAATTACTCTGATCGTACTACTTCCTTCCTGTTGTGGTCTCTTCCAGGTCACCCATCAACATCACTTTCGCAGATGCCGCCAGGACTCCATCATCCTCGAAATTGCTGGCAACACTAAAATAGTTCATATCAATATCAGCATAATATTGGACGTGAATGAATATAACTTCAGTGCCGTAGATGCCGACCAATCCGGTCGGATTCTACTTGATCAACAGCATCTTGCGTGTTTGGGTTTGCCCGTCGGTTGTCAGACGATAGAAATAGACACCGGTCGCCACCGGCTGTCCGCCATCGTTGTCACCGTACCAGGTTACTACGTGTTTGATCCCAGCCTCATAATGTCTATTGATCAGAGTGCGTACTTTCTGCCCCAGCACATTGTAGATAGAGAGTGATACAAAGGCTGGTCGGGGCAGATCAAACTCGATGAGTGTACCAGTATTGAACGGATTGGGATAATTGGCGTGGAGTCTGAACTTATCTGGTAATGTGATGGCCGAATCAATTGTCAGAGACATAGTTGCAATATCGGTCAGCAGCGGATCGGTGCTGAATATGGCCGTCACTGTGAATTCCCATTTCCCGAGCTGGATGCAGCTATCTAGAGTGATAATGCCGGTGCTGTTGTCAAACTCAAATCTTTCCGGCAGGGAATCGGCAGTTAAGGTGAAACTACAATTGCCAACACCGACTGTCGTGTAGATAGTATCATTATATGACGAATCAGCGACTCCATGGCTGAGGGTAATAGTGGGATCGTGGGAATTGCCTCGGGTAACAATCACGTCTTCTATCCATTCGATCTGTCGATCCTCGTGAAGAACCCATTGATCGGGATCGAGAACTACAAACTCGATGGAATCAGCCACTCTGACTGTGAACCAGTTGTCAATGCTGTCTACATCGAATCTAAATACGTCGCTGTCCCCATTTGCATAGTGGAACACAAAATCAACCGGCATCTCAAATCGCTGGCGCCCTTTCTCGTCCATCTGATGAACATATAATTGTGCCAGTAGATCGCTGGAGGAACCACTCGGTCGGTCAGGCACATAGATATAGGACCATTCGTATACCGGATAGCCTTTGTCGTAGATCCATTGTTGGAAAAAGGTCTCAAGATCCACACCGGTGGCGTTGTCGAAGACATCTCGCATGTCATCGGTGTTTGCGGAGCCCCATTTGAACTTGGAGTTGTAGTAGGCATCAACACCGATCCAGAACAGACTGTCACCCAGCTTGTGACGCAACATATGCAACACCCAGGCACCCTTATCATAGACGAGCGGTTCGTAGAACACATCCCAGATAATATCGGTAGTGTCTTCGACGTATACACTGCGAGTGGTGTCAGTGCACCTAATCGTATCCATAAGGGCATGATAGCCGTATGCTCCGCCGGTTACTTCCCGCCAGAGAGCTTCTGAATACTTCGCCCAGCCTTCATTGAGCCAACTGTGATGCCATGACTCACACGTAATCATGTTCCCCCACCACTGGTGAGCCAGTTCGTGCACGACCACAAGCGTGTCCCATTCAAGAGCCATTTTCCATGGGAAGGAACTGATCGTCTGATGTTCTATGGCATATCCTGCTTGAGTGTTGACGTGACCATATTTCTCATCGGCAAAGGGGTACAATCCAAACCAACTGGACATCGAATCAAGCAATTCCGGGATGACGGACCAGGTAACAGCGATATCTCCAAGTGATGCCCAGGTATAGAAGAAAACTGGCATCGTATCGAGGCCGTTGTTGTATATCCAGCGATCCTCCCAGTTCTTGTTGTAATCAGAGATCGCCAGTGCAAACAGATAGGTCGCCATGGGGTGCGATTCAGTATAGAAATAAGTACTTGATGTATCGCCATGAGCAACGACAGAATCGCGACGACCGTTGGAAACGCAGATAAAC
Organism: Candidatus Zixiibacteriota bacterium; assembly: GCA_019038695.1. Classification (NCBI taxonomy): domain Bacteria; kingdom Pseudomonadati; phylum Candidatus Zixiibacteriota; species Candidatus Zixiibacteriota bacterium. Next base: position 182,896 of record JAHOYZ010000010.1, on the reverse strand, counting down.
TCCCGATCTTCGTCGGTAGGAATCTGCACAGCTATCTTAAACGAGTCAGCTTTGTCATCCATACGGTCCTTGCACGGCCACCAGCTTCGGGCACTTGACGGCTGTGATAGGCTGCTGATACATGGGCGAGAAGCGGTTCTATCCTTATGCTGCTCGAAATCAAAACCCAAAAGGCCACATTCACTCGGTTGTCCCTCATAGACTGTTGTTATTTCTATTGTGTCACCGATGTTTCGGGATGCTCCCAACGCGAACAGAACCACCTCACCATCGCGTTTTATCCCGAGTCGGCCAGCAGGCGAGTAAACCGAGTCAATGAACATATCAGCTGCCAGATCAATTGCGATAGTATCTGTATTGTTGGACGTAATCAGAGCCAGACATGTAACCCGACCCAGAATATAATCTGGGTCTGCCTTGGCGAGCTTGATGTAGATGTCGTACATGAGAACATCATAGTTTGTCTGGTCAACATCATCCGGTCTTTCACCACAAGCCAAAGGATAGCCACTGTTGCCATAAGCGGCCTGAAGAAGTTGGTCTTTCACGGCAGACGAATCAGGAGTTTCCCATGCCTTCTCACCCAGTAAACCAAACACAGCTCCGTTAGAATCTGAGACCAGCGTAAGAACAACCATCAGGGTCAGGATAAATCCCCAAACTGTAACTCGATTAGTTAAAGATTTCGAGATTCTGTTCATTTGCATCTGTCCGAATTCTGCCATCTGTTTAGCAATACATTTCCCCAAAATAAAATGCACTTGCGAGAATAACCCTCTGTTTCCGCAATGTACCAGAAACCCCCAATTTGTCAAGACGTTAGGCGATTTAGAGCCGTTGCGCAAAGGAAATTGTATGTTTCCTGCACACTTAACTCTAGAAATGGTGACGTTGCCCTGAGCTTCAGCTTCCGTCGGCTCTTCCTTTTTATCTTTTACACACTTCTAAAAACATTACCAACACTCCGAGCACAGCGGAAACCACTTGCAATCAGGGCAATTTTCCGTATCTTATGTATGTTAGAAAAGGCTGATCGCCGCCCCCTAGTCTCCGTACGAGAAACTTCACACAATGGAGAAAGTTCTGAACTCAATAGGTTCATCAAAATGAGAAGACACCAACGATCTTGGCGAGAGAACAAGATATGATCAGAACTGTTCTATACACTGTTGTCCTTGTGTCATGCCTGACAGGAGGTCTTCTGGGTAGTGGCTGGCCAGTGCAACCGGATAGTTCTGTTCACAAAGTGTCGGCTCTCTTCGGAACTTATCTCGAAAATCCCGGCAACCCCCCCTTTATGCACAGCGGTATCGATATCGAGGTACCATTTGGGACACCGGTGTATGCCATTAAGTCCGGATATGTTAAAACTGTGATGACTCGCCCCCCCGGTGAAATGGGCTATAGTATGTGGCGAGTTTTCATTGGTGATTCCGCTGGAACAATTCCATGTGAAGCTATCATGTATGCCCACCTTGTAGAGTCATCCATTCCGTATTTTGTCCCGGATCAATGGGTTGAGGAGGGTGAACTTATTGGCCTCGTTGTCAATTGGTCCAATCCGGATATTATCATACACTTACACATGTCTATTGTCCGCTACCAGGGTACCTGGCAAGATTGGGCAGATGGTTGGGATTACTGGGTCTACAGTGGTAATCCCCTGGACATGATTGATATCATTGATGATTCTGATCTACCTTACTTTGACAATGCACTTGGTGACCAGTTGTTTGCTTTTTGTGACAATAACGGTAGTACCTATTTCTCAGAGGAAGGTACAATTTCCGGCGAAGTCGACATAGTCTGTGCTGCTTATGATGCTTACCACTCTTACCATTGGAAGAATATTCCTTATATGATTGAATACAAGATAGAGGGTGACTCATCGATTCCCTGGACAGTATCAACATATTTCACTGAGCCCACTGGCACGTATACTGAGATGTCCGACTACGTTTCTGTCATTTACCAGGATGACGCCGTATGTAACACCTCTTTCGGAAGTGAGCAATTCTTCTACTTCAATCTCACCAATACCAATAGCGACACCGTTGTAGAGCAAAGCGATACAAACTTCTGCTGGCAGACAACCTATTTTCACGATGGCAATTACACGGTTTTTGCCAGAGCAACTGACAAAGGCGGCAATTCGATCGTCGATTCGATGATTGTGACATTGGACAATCACCTTGAGCTTTCCGGAGTAGTGAGCTTTGGCGACGGTAATCCATATGATGTTTCTGCTTATATTTCGGTCGAACCGGATGGAGCTTATGATACCACAGACATTGATGGTAACTTTCTTTTGTCAAACGTTGGTGGGGGAACACAGACTATCATCTTTAGCCGGGCTGGATATGAAACAGTTGATACCGTCTTGATGATGATTCAGAATCGAAACCTTAATGTTACCATGAACCCAGCATCTTATGCATGCGGTAACATCGACAACGAGACCGGCTCAGGCGGACCTGTTGATATTGCTGATCTCACATATCTTGTCAATTATCTCTTCATTGCCGGTTCAGAACCGCCGATACAGGCAGCAGCCAACGTAGATGGCATAATAGGGTCTGGTGGTCCGATAGACATTGCCGATCTGACGTACTTTGTGGCCTATCTATTCCTTGGCGGCCCGGAATCGGTATGTGACGGGAGATAAGTTTAGTGATTACTCGGAGACGATACCGACGATTGAGAAAGCTCTGGCACAAAGAACGGATTCAAGTATTTTTAGTCAAAGATGGACATATCAATCACGATTTCCTGGCATATCTGCTTGAAATCTCAGGTTGAGGAGTTAACAGTCACTTATAGAGAGAGGTTTTCAAAATGAGGCTACTTCCTGTCTTAGTTCTTGTGTTGATCTGCTTGATAACCGCCCAAGCCCCTCACGCCGAATTGGCTTCCAAAACAGAATCAGACCGTGTGTGTGCAAATTGGCTGACTCAAGTAGTTCATGACCTCGACTCGTGGGCAGGATCCGACCAGCCCCAAATCGAGAACACTTGGGAACTCAAGGCAGGAAATCAACTCCTGGCCCGCTGTTATGATATCAGTCCAAACGGATTCGTCGTAGTGCCGGAATTGAAAGCTCTTCCCCCGATCAAAGCGTACTCAGGAGAGTCGCGACTGGATGATAGTCAGCGCGACGGGTTTTTAGCATTTCTTACAGAGTCGCTGGAAGAAAAAGTCCGTCTGTTTGAACTTCTTCACGGCTCTCTCGATGCCCACTCTGGTACCGCCAAATCTGTTGAATCGGAATGGCAGAGACTGACTCTGCCCCCGGAAGAATTTGCCGTCGTTCTGGCGCAAAAGGATCGTTCCGAGACTCAACAGGCGGGTCCTCTGCTGACGAGCAGCTGGCATCAACGTGGACCGTACAATGACCTTTGCCCAATGGGCCAGGGTAGTCGCTGTGTAGTGGGATGCGTTGCTACCGCCACAGCTCAGATAATCAATTACTGGCAATGGCCCGACAGCGGCATCGGCAGTCATTCATACGACTGGAGCGGAGACCGGTGCGACCCTGGATATAATGCTCAGACCCTCAGCGCCGATTTCTCGGACCCGTACGACTGGGATAATATGATCGACAGTTGTGACGAAGGTTGCTCCTCCGCGAGTGAGGCTGCTCTGGCCGAGCTTAACTACGAAGTTGGTGTAGCTTTCAACATGAGTTATGGTTCCTGCGGTTCCGGAGCATCCACAGCCCGTGCCCTCGAAGTGTTTCCACAGTTCTTCAAGTATAGCCACAATATCGAGAAGGCTGACCGTGACACTATTGATCTGGCTGGATGGTTTGACATCATGCGAGCCGAGATCGATGCCGGTCGGGTCGGACAGTACCGTATCAGGTCGCACTCGATTGTCATGGATGGTTATCGCGAGATTGGCGGCCAATACCAATACCACATGAACTACGGCTGGGGCAATGGCTTCAATGCCTGGTACACGCTCGACAGCTTGTATTGCTATTGGGTTCTGCCGGATTCCGTATGCCCGGCCAACGAGGAGTTCATAGTCACTAATATCGAACCGGAAACCGAACCGTACCTTAGATACTATATGTGTGCTATCGCAGAAATAGGAGGGGATGGTGACGGTCATGCCGACGCCGATGAAGATATCTCATTGACGATAACGATCGGCAACGACGGAGCTCCGACATCTGGGATCACCGGCAATTTGACATCTCTCGATCCGTATGTATCCGTCGTATCTGGGACAACTGATTATGACGACAATGTAGCCTGGACACAACAGACGACTGGTCTGACTCCGTTCGTAGTGCACGTAGACCCCTCCTGTCCCGATCCCCATGTAGCCCTTCTGGAGCACCTGGTTACATGTGATGGCGGCAGCATGGATAGGGACACTATTCAATTGTTCGTGGGTGATACTGAAGGTTTCACCGATCAGATGGAAGCCGGTCAGGGAGATTGGCGTCACTACCCCACGTCTGAGGCGTATTACGACGAATGGCACATGGAAACGTTCAAATACAACAGTGAGAGTACTTCTTGGAAAGTAGGCGGGCTGGGCGCTGATGTTCATACCGACAACCTTAATGCCGCCCTGGTGACTCCTCCACTGCTACTTCCCTTGAATGCAAGACTAACGTTTTGGCACTGGATTGACGCAGAAATTGAATCAGCATCAACTGCCTACGATGGAGCCACAGTGTGGATAGGCACTAGCGATGGCCAATGGACTCAGCTTATCCCGGATGGCGGCTACACTCACACATTTGTCTCAAGCAGCCTGCCACCGGGGGCCGGATGTTTCTCAGGAACATTCGACTGGCGACAAGAAGAGGTGACTCTGTCAAGCTACAGTGGAGTGGCACAAATCATGTTTCTGTTCTACTCCGATGGTGCTGTTCACCAGGAGGGCTGGTACGTCGATGACGTGGAGATCACATACGGTGGCTGCTGCGACAACGATGGAAAACGCGGAAATGTTGACGCCATTATCGGAGAAGGGGAATATATTAACGTAGCTGATCTTACTTACCTGGTGTCATACCTGTTCACTGGTGGCCACGAACCACCATGTATGGATGAAGGCAATGTTGATGGTCTTGACAATTCGGGTAGTCTAATCAATATAGCCGACCTGACCTACCTTGTCGCGTATCTGTTTACTGGTGGACCCACACCACCAACGTGTCCATAGCGCATATAGAAAAATATTGATACCGCGAAAACGGCCACCCTTGCAACGGAGTGGCCGTTTTCTTGCGTCGTATCGAGAACTCACTCAGGTTCGGGTTACACACCTGATGGTCCTTCATCGCTCGACATCACAGATATTCAACCTCTTCTTTTTCGCGCAGGAAGATCATACCTAACATAACACACCAGACAGGTACGAGTATTAAGGCAAAGGGCGACAGGATCACTGTTACTTGCAACACCCCCGATATCATTGTAACCCAGGCGAAAGCTTTCATCAGGTCGCTCATCTTGTCCTTCAATTGCAGTAGTTTCGACGCCAGCAATATATCAATCACGCCGCCGGTGGTCATGGCGGTGATGAAGAAGAGAAGCATGACAATCAGGGCTGGAATCTCCGCGACTGGCCACAGGAGAAAGAGGGACAATTCCAATGTGAACCCCACGATAGCAAAAAGTGCTTGCCATATGATAGCGACGATTAAAATCGTGTTAGCCGCGTGGAATTCGTAGCGCTCCTTGAGTAGCTTGCGGAACATGTAGATCGTATAGACTGCCAGGGCCACAAAGATCAATGACAATACATCACTGAAGCCAAATATGGGGCCATCCCAACCCAGGACCTTCTTCCCAATAATCGACTCGATAATGCCAAGCACAATAGACAATGGGAGAATGGCTGCCATTGACATCGATAGCCATCCAGCCAGTGTGTATCGGTTCTTATTCATATGCTATGCCTCCTCGATTTAGTATCTGGGATGAGATATCCCATAACAATATCACTCCTCGTCCGGTACGTACTCTAAAATATCACCTGCTTCGCACTCAAGCTCACGACAAATTGAATTCAATGATTTAAAACGCAGGCCCTTCAGCTTACCTGTCTTAAACAACGATAATGCCGTCAGTGAAAGACCGACTCGGCCCGACAGCTTGGTAAGCGACATCTTTCTCTTCGCCAGCATTACGTCCAGATTTATCCGTATAGCCATATACTGGTTCTACGGAAGTAATTTTAAATGGTTACAATAATGTTTTAAATATTACTTAAAATACATTAAATAACAATTAAGTCTGTCTAAGAGAACTCCTGAACCGATTTGACTGTCAGCAGGCTGCTCTGGCAACTCTCGCTCCATTCCTGCGTAAATGGCAATTAATGAACCACCAGTGAGTTTCGCATCACGCCAAGGAGAGTTGCATGGAGAGCAAAACTTCCCGCCCTATCATCCATAATTTTAAACGACCCTTTGCCTTTTTCGCCGTGTTTGCCGCCATTGGTATTTGGAGATATATAGCCACGGGAGGAGTCTTTTATCTTCTGATCTTTGGTTATATCGGTTTCTCCATAGCTCTCGGTGCATATCTGTCAGAGACTCTCTCCGATGCAAAGAAACCCTGGGGACGACGGATCACTCAGCTATTGGTCGGTTTGTTCATGCTCGGTTTTCTTGGATTCCTTGCCAATGAGAACATGCAGATGGAGGGATTTTTCTTCTATGCTGCCGCAGGTATTTTTGGGGGAGCCACACTACACTACGTCATAGCTAAGGTTGTAGGTCCATTGCATTTCGGGCGCGGCTGGTGTGGCTGGGGCTGTTGGACAGCGATGATCCTGGATTTCATGCCATGGAAAGTGCCCGCTCGCCCTCGCCTTAAATATTGGAGCGGCTTGCGGTATGTCCATTTTGTTGTTTCGGCTGGCCTGGTACTCGGATTGATCTTTCTCTATGACTATGGCCCCGCAGAACATAGCGCTGCGGAGTTTACATGGCTGCTGTACGGCAATGCAGCTTATTACGTGATAGCTATTTTACTGGCGGCTTTCCTGAAAGACAATCGAGCTTTCTGCAAGTATGTCTGTCCAATTCCTGTCACCATGAAAATTACTTCTCGCTTTTCACTGATGAAACAGCAGATTGATATGGATGAATGTACCGATTGCGGGGAGTGCGAAGAAAACTGCCCAATGGACATTCAGCTACTTGAATATGCACGACGGGAACAGCGGGTACTTTCGACTGAATGCGTTCTTTGCGATACCTGCGTCTACGTCTGCCCCGTAGACGCCATCAAGACCACCAAGCGTTTTGATGTATGTACTCGGGAGTTTATCAACGTGGGCTGACACCGTATCCTTCAGAGCATAATCTCACTATACTACTCCCTTTCGCCATCAGGCGGGGACAGCAAGGGATGGGTTCTTGGTTGCAATTTGGGGTGGGAACACCAATCTTATCGTAATACCAAGAAGGAGGTTCACGGTAATGAACTTATCTAAGAATTGTCGCCCCTACATCTTTGGCTCCATCATTGCCCTATTTGTGTGCAGCAACTTGTTGCTGTCCTGCGGACAGGGCGATGACGAGTGCTCACCAGGTATCCTGAATACAGAGCCAACAGTACAACTTTTGGACGTAATCCAAATACTGATAGATCATAATCCCGACTACGAGCAGTATGTCGCCATGAAGGATTCGGTGAGTCGGGACCAATGGGAACGAACGCTCGATAGTTTGATCCAGATCAATATGGCCAATCCTGAAATCGTTGCCGGTATCGAGATGCTTGTGAGCACCGAAGCATATCAACTCTACTATCGGCAGTTCAGGAACATGGATTCTGAAAAACATCGTCGCATGCTGTGCGCCCTGCCGTATAGTTCGATACAAAGCCCGGCCGACATCTCGCGCAATCTCTTTGACCTGTCGAGTAATCTCGACTCAGTTCGACACTGGGTTGAATCCATTGTATCACGAATTGATCTTCAGCAAAGCCACTCGATCGCCCTGAAATGGCTGCCCGAGGGCGAGTACAATATCCCCAGTGTTCATTTGATCTTCGACGGTAATGGAGACGCCTTTGCCCGCGAAGGTCAGGTTGTCTTCGATCTCTTCGGTGTTCTTCTCAGCCAACGGCCCTACGACACGAGGTTCTCAAATCTGACGGCTATCGGGACACAGGAAATAGAAGAAGTGCTGGCCCATGAATTCCATCATGTCTATGCCCGACCTTTCCTCGGTCAACCGATAAGTGCAGTGTTTGATGATTGGCGGGATCAGTGGCGGTCCCGTCTCATACGACGGATGGTGAGCGAGGGAATCGCCATGCACTGCAACCCCCCCAGGGAGGTTTCGCGAGCGATCAAGGAAGACACGGCCATAGTGGCGTACTGGATCAGAAGTCTGAATGAAAAGCTCGGCAAGCTGCGAACCAACACGGTCACAGAGGAACAATTGCAAAACTGGTTGTCCGATACCTACCATAATGAAGCGCAGCAATTGCTCCGAGAGTACTTGCATCGTGAATACCGCGATTATGGACTGCGACGGATGCTGACTAAGCTTGGCGCAGATCGTCCGAGCCTCGTCTACACTCTGGGATGGTGGATGGTTTCACGGATCGGCGAACACGGTACCAAACCGGAGGAGCTCACAGCATTGCTCGCTGACCCGTATGCCCTGTTTGCGCGATACAATGAGGTCATGGGCGACGCTCCCGACAGTCTACTGGTGCGGGACTGACTATCTTGCGGAGGGATATGCCATTTGAAGTTTGACAATATCGTTCAACGACAAATATATTCATCGCAATGAAAGCGTACTCTCGATTCAAAGGCCAGACGGTGACGAAATTCCTGTTGGCCATCATTGTCTGCCTGATTATTCTTCATCCCCTGGCCCGAGCGGATGTTGACGACCTTGTCCGTCAAGCTCTGTGTGACGTTCGTATTCTGTACTTAGCCGGTGACGAAGAGACCATCGACTGGGCCTCTCTTTACTATCTCAATGACCATTATGGATGTGCCATCGATATTGTTCTTCCCGGACGAAGAGCAATCCCACGTATTTCGATAACTACTGTACCCGGCCGGGGTATAGTCATGCGCCGCGTTTTTCTGCCGGACGATAAACCAGAGATGATTGATTCGATTGTGCATGAGATATTCCCGCAACGACGGCCGGATATCATCTTGATTGGACCATCAACCGACAACTCACTGTTTGCGACTATCCGTCAACACCTGCTGGCTCTGGAACCATCAAGCTCCTATCAATTCAATATTCGACGGATGTTTGAACAGACCGATTATCCGAATTCCGCTATGGATTCAAGTCGCCAGGTTGTCCTTAATGCGACCGAACTGCTCCGTCGGTATCGTGAGCGGATGCGTTCGGAACTGCCTCTATTGGGAATCAATACAGCGATAGACAAAAACCCTTCTCAGAGCCTGATCCGATATCAGCTCCTGACAACGGCTGGGTCCGAGGAGGGGGCCGATTTCCTCTCTGGCCTGCCACGTAATCGCCTGGTTGACATTTTCGAAAGATTGCTGCCACAGGGTCCGAGAAGGGTAACTCTCGTGCGCCAAGCTCGCCAGCTTAACTCATCTTTACAGTCGTCGCTTCGTGTTGACGGCCGGGCGCGGGCCGAAGCTATCCTTGATGGATACCGTACAATGCTGGACCTATACAACGCGGTCGGACGCGATTCGCTACTGTTACAGTCAAAACACGACCTGAAACCGTACTTCGACGGATTGGTAGTCGCGGTTCAGGAAGCGGCATTGGAAGCAGTCGGTATTCGGTGGGACGGCAAAGTGATCCTCCGTGATTCACCGCGTGGTCCGAAACTGAAGTTTCGCGCTTCATTGTCGGCTAATGGACCCAAGGAAGTGCTGTTGAAGTCGGTCTGGTTTGTTCCCTACTGGGACAACGCGCGAGTAGCTGTGGACACAGTGTCGGTGAAGGTCACACCCCACCAGACATTCGCGCGCGAATATCTGATCGACATCGACCGTCGCCATCTTGAAGCCGAGCAGCCGGACTCGCTGGTCTTTATTACCGAGATGGAATATGGCCCCATACCAATGACCGTCCGTAGCACGCTGCCCATCTGGGAGCGACCGGAATTAGGAATTACTTTTGAACCGGACTTCTACTTTGTTCCGTCGCCGGCGGAGTTGGATATTGACCGGGTAGTATCTTCGGCGACGGTTCGAGCCGTGATCACCAAACCAAGTGATTTCGTCGGTAAGGTAAACTTCGAGTTCATCACTCCGAGAGGATTATTCGCCGGGGCTTATAACAAGACCCTCGATCTGAGACCCGGTGCTACCCAGGAGATAGTCCGCCTGGGATTCTCGATATCAAAGCTGTTCGAGTTGGGCACACAGCCACTGGTTATCGAGTTGTCACAAGATGGTCGTCTGGTGGCTGCCGACTCGGCTATTGTCCGCATTGCATCCTGTCGCATTTCTGACAAAATTAAGATTGGTTTTCTGGCCGACACTTCCGGCGCCTTTGAGGATATCCTGCAAATGACCGGCGCAACGTTCCGTCCTTTGACCGATAGGGGTCTGATCACCGCTGACCTTAATGCCTACAACGTACTGGTAGTTGGCTCCGGCGCGCACCGATCTTTCCCGTCCCTGGCAAAGATGAAGGATCGCTTCGAAACATATATGCGACAGGGAGGTTCATTGGTTGTGTTTGGCCAGCCTGAAGATTGGCCGGGGGGCGTTTTCCCGGTCTCGCTGGCACCAGTACTGGAATTGGTAGACCGGAACGACATCACAAACCGCATTGAAAAGGCGAAGATTCTATCGCAGCCGTACAAGATATCGGAGAAGAGTCTATTTTCGTCGTTTTTCAAAAAGGGGGAAGTCATTGCGGCAGCAGTTGCTCCGGCTGAGAGAGTTCTCGTTACACCTTCGGGAGCCACGCTGCTATCGGTTTCTCGTATCGGAGAGGGACAGCTTATTTACTGCGGGTTGCCCTTACTGGATCTGGTCGGCAGGCTAAATATAGACGCGATTCACCTGCTGGCTAATATCGTGAACTACTAGCTCCCATCGTTGTTTAACTGTAGGCGGAACAGACGACGGCAACATTGTGATAGATAATTCCTCGATCAAATCCTCTTCCCAGGGTCGTTTTCATACTCTGACGAAATATTTCCGCAAATACCGATGGTACTTGATCCTCGGTGGCGTGGCGGTAATCGGAGCCAATAGTCTGATCCTGCTCATTCCCGCCATTACCGGTCGCATCGTTGACCGTCTTCGGGCGGGGGCACCTATGGACGAAATACGCGACTATGTTCTCCTGGCAGTGGGACTGTCTATCCTGTCCGGCTTGTTTCGTTTTGCTATGCGTCGCACGATCATCTGGATGTCACGTTATATTGAGTATGACCTCCGTGCCGAGCTGTTTGATCATCTGTTGAAGCTGTCGCCTTCGTTTTTTCACAACAACCGTACTGGCGATATCATGGCCCGCATGACTAACGACCTCGAAGCAGTCAGACAACTGGCCGGACCAGCCATCATGTACACCTCCAACGCCGTTGTGAGTCTGGTAATTGGTGTTTCGCTAATGCTCTACCTGTCACCAATACTGACCGCCTATGCTCTGGTACCGCTTATAGTGATGCCCATTGCCGTCAATCGCATCGGTAATTTGCTCCACAAACGCCTGACTCGGATTCAGGAACATTTCGCAACCATAACGGCGGCAGCGCAAGAGAACCTGGCGGGAATCAGGGTCGTTAAAGCATTCCAGCAAGAGGAACCGGAAGTGCGCCATTTCGAGATTATGTCGGCCAAATACATTGGACTAAATCTCGATCTGGCCAAGATCCAGGGCGTGTTTATCCCGATGATGCGACTGGTGGCGGCGGTTTCGTATCTCAGCGTTTTCTACCTGGGCGGTTTGGCCGTGATGGATGGTAGTCTCTCGCTCGGAATGATCATTGCCTTCTTTGGTTACCTCGGGCTTATGCATTGGCCGGTGATAGCGGTTGGCTGGGTCGTGTCCCTGTATCAGCGGGGAACAGCCTCGTTGGAACGAATCAACCGTATCCTTCACACCGAGCCGGATATCGCTGACACTGTACCGGACTTACATGCGGGACAAATGCAAGGGAAAATTGAGTTTCGGAATCTCCGGTTTGGATTTAATAGCAGGAACGTTCTCGACGGTATCGACCTTACTATTGATGCCGGCCAGACGGTTGGTCTGGTAGGTGCTACAGGATCAGGGAAAACGGCTCTGGTGAGTTTGCTGGCACGACTCTATCCCGTAGACCGGGGACAGTTGTTCATCGATGGTCGGGATATCAACGATTGGTCACTGAGTAGTCTACGCCGTCAGGTCGGCTTTGCACCGCAGGAGCCTTTCTTGTTTTCCTGTACAATTGAGGAGAATATCGGCTTTGGCGGTACAGACCACGAACGAGCCGATATACGCGAGGCCGCTCGTATTGCCGCGCTGGACAAAGATCTGGAGGAGTTCCCCAAAGGTTACCGCACGATGGTTGGCGAACGCGGGATCACTCTCTCCGGTGGTCAGAAACAACGAGCGGCCATCGCGAGAGCTATTCTGTCCGACCCGGCTGTGCTCATCCTTGACGATGCTACTTCGTCTGTCGATACGGAGACCGAACACGAAATACAGGAGCGGATCGGGGATGTTCTTAGAGACAGAACCTCGATTATTATATCGCACCGGGTGTCGTCGGTGAAGGATGCCGATTTCATTGTCTATCTTGACGAGGGGCGGATTGTCGAACGCGGATCACACGATGAACTGGTGCGTCTGAATGGACACTACGCCAGGCTCCACCAGGCCCAACTGCTTCAAATGGAACTGGACCAGTTATGAGTGCGGCCGAGAATTATCACGAAGAAGAAGCTCTGGGTAAAGCCTACGATGCCCGCCTGATGAAACGTTTGCTGACCTACATGCGTCCCTATCGGCTGGCGATGGTAACCGCCGTGCTGCTTCTCTTTATGAGTGCTTCCGCCCAGATCTCGTTGGCTTTTGTAACCCAGTACGGCATTGATTCATTCATTGAGAAGGGAATATCAACCGGCTTTGAGAAAGTCGCCCTGCTCTACCTGGGAGTGATTGTCCTCATCCTTGGTTTCAGTTACGGACAGATCATGGTGACCGTCTGGCTGGGACAAAAGGTTCAGCACGATTTGCGGATACAGATATTCCGTCATCTCCAGCGACTGAACCTGACTTTCTTTGACCGTAACCCGGTTGGTCGGCTGGTGACCAGGGTTACCAACGATGTCAACACGCTCAACGAATTGTTCTCCAGCGGTGTGGTGGCCATAATTGGCGACATCTTCATGCTGCTCCTCATCGTGGGGGCAATGCTTTATGTTAACTGGCAGTTAGCCCTGATAACATTTGGCGTGCTACCGGCTCTGGTCGTAGTGACTTTTGTATTCCGAGCCAAAGCGCGCGAGGCGTATCGCCTGGTGCGGCTGAAACTGGCGCGACTAAACGCCTTCACGCAGGAACATCTCACAGGCGTGACTCTGGTGCAGTTGTTCACACAGGAAAAACGTGTTGCCGATAATTTTGAGGAGATCAACGACGACCTCCGGGCCGGACATCACCACGCAGTAATATATTATGCTATGTTCTATCCGACGGTTGAGATTATTGGAGCCATCTCTATCGGACTGCTGATGTACTACGGCGGTGTGCGCATCACCGGGGGCGAGATGACCTACGGCGAACTGACCGCCTTCATATTCCTTGTGGAGCGATTCTTCTTCCCTATCCGCGACCTGTCAGAAAAATACAACGTCCTGCAATCATCAATGGCTTCCTCGGAGCGTATCTTCAACCTGCTCGATACCGAACCAGACATTGTCGACCCGCCGACCCCTCGTCCGATTAGCAAGTATCGTGGTCGGATCGATCTGGAGAATGTCTGGTTTGCCTACAAAGACAAAGACTGGGTCCTAAAGGATGTCTCGTTTTCAGTTGAACCGGGCCAACGGGTAGCCATCGTTGGTGCTACGGGAGCCGGTAAGACATCACTCGTATCGCTTCTCTATCGCTTCTATGATTGTCGGCAGGGTGCAATCAAGATCGACGGCGTGCCCATCCCGGAAATGTCACTATCCGACCTGCGTTCTCACCTGGCTCTGGTGCTTCAGGATGTCTTTCTATTCAGTGGTGATTATGCCGGCAATGTTCGTCTACGCAACGAAGATATTTCCGATGAGGCAGTGCGTATAGCTTTGGAGCGGGTCGGCTTTGACCGCTTCCTGAAGGATTTGCCCGATGGTATTCATACCGAAGTCAAGGAACGCGGCGCAACGTTATCAACGGGGCAGAAACAATTGTTGTCATTTGCCCGGGCGCTGGCTTATGATCCCGATATCCTGATTCTTGATGAAGCTACCAGTTCGGTTGACACCGCTACGGAAAAATTGATCCAGGAAGCACTGGAGACACTACTGGCGGGACGTACTTCAATTGTCATCGCCCATCGACTGTCAACCATCGAGAAAGCAGATAAGATCATAGTACTACACCGTGGTGAGTTACGTGAAATAGGCACCCACCGGGTGTTGTTGAAGAAGAAGGGCATTTACCATACCTTGTACCAGATGCAATATCGAAGACACCAGGACCCCGGCGTGGCTGGTAAAACGGCACGGAGATAACAATTGAACCTCTCGAAAAAACAGACCAACGAGTTGGTTGTTTTTGCAGCCGAGATGGCCATTGGGGCTGGAGGAATTCTCAAAGCCGGTTTCAATCGCGCCATCAGTGTTAAGTACAAGGGACGTATTGATCCTGTGACCGAATATGACCTCAAGTCGGAGAGACACATTGTGTCTCTTATTACCAAGAAATACCCGGATCACGCGATATTGGCCGAGGAAGGCAGCGGCAAAGGTGAGCAGGCTGAATTTCGCTGGATCATTGATCCGTTAGATGGCACCGTTGACTACGCTCATGGTTTTCCCATCTACTGTGTCTCGATAGGATTGGAACACGAAGGGAAAATGATAGCCGGGGTTGTGTATGATCCCGAACGGAACGAGCTTTTCCGTGCTGCCCAGCACCGAGGTGCTTTTTTGAACAAGAAACGAATACGCGTATCAAGTGAGAAACGACTGGATCGAGCTTTGCTTGCCACTGGCTTCGCCTACGATGTTGCCACAGCCAGAAAGAACAACCTCGGGTTGTTTGCTCGTATGGTGAAAAACGCCCAGGCGGTCCGACGTCTTGGATCGGCCGCGATTGATTTGTGTTGGCTGGCGGCAGGGCGTATTGATGGTTTCTGGGAGTTGAAATTGCATCCGTGGGACACCGCCGCAGCGTTGGTCATCGTAGAGGAAGCGGGCGGGAAAGTCACTCAATTGGATGGTGAACCTTACTCGATCTTCGCACCGGACATCCTTGCCGCCAATCCTAAACTCCGTCGTACAATGCAGAAAGTGTTGACGAGACGATAGTCGCCATCTTGCGGCTATATAGACATCATAGTTGATTGACAATCGCAGTGGTTGTCGTATACCTTATTTAGTCATGAAGAACTCTCTGACACTTCTAGTCGCCCTTATCGGGTTATATTTGGCTCTCTCGCTGATTCTGCACGTAGTCTACGGACCATCGTTTGGCTTTCTGGCCGGCGAGGACTGCTGGATTCCCGATGGCGATGGGGGTTGGATGGCGCACGGAATCCCTGATTCTATCGCACCGGATAGCCCCAGCATGAACGTACCACTACTGCTTCGCTACCTGCCGATTTATGTTCCGGGGCTCATCCTGGCCATGTTTATGTTTACTCCTCTCAGAAGGTTTATTGAGAGTAAGCCCGACGAAGCGAAGGTTGCCTCGGTCAAATCGGAAGACGATCCGATTTCACCGGAATAACACCAACAACGTCCCGGATATACAGCTACATAGTATTGATTATGCCTCTTTGCTCGCCGTACGCGATGCCCCCCCAATCATCTCTTGACACATAATGGACCCATCGCTATACTATCTATATACACCAAGTCGAGCAACATGACCTGAAAAAACTTGAACGTATCCCAAGGAGGGAGTCATGTCTTCAATTCGTAATATTATGATTATTGCGCTGGTGCTCGTTTGTCTGGGCACGGTTGCGATAGTTACTGTTGTTGCCGATACGCAGGAGTTCATTTGCGGCGATGTCAACGGGGACGCCGAGGGTCCTAATATCGCCGATTTAACCTATTGCGTGGGGTACTTGTTTCAGGGATTTTTGCCCCCACCCGACTCGGCCGCGGCCGATCTGGATGGTCAGCCGGGTTTCAATGTGGCCGATCTCACCTACCTGGTTTCGTTCCTGTTCACCGGCGGTCCACCTCCAAGTTGCACACAGTGGAGTCACTCGGAGCTATTCGGAGAATGCTACGGCGGTGACATGGAACCACCAACCGAGCCGGCATCTCCATTTTCTTTGTCATCAGATTGCCTCGAAATGGGTCGGGCCGCGAACGATTCGACCGAATACATGTGGGTAGAATTGATTGGGGATGACCTTCATGTACACCACATGAACGCCTACTACCAGTGCTGCCTGGAATACGCCGTGACATTTGAGATTGATGGCTACGCCATTACTGCTTTCGAATCGGACACTGGCGAACTATGCGACTGCTACTGCTACTTCAACCTCGAAGCCGTGCTCCCCGATCTGTTAATCAGCACACCATGCGAATATGTCGTAACCCTGGTCGGAATCAACGGCGATACGGTAGGTGTCGATACTCTGGTCATCTCGGACAGTTCATATATGTATATTGATGTCATTGGGAACGACATGCATATCCACCACATGAGTGCGATGACATACTGCTGTCCAGAGTTCTATATTGACTACCAGTTCGACGGCAACAATATCACGGTGACCGAAATCGACTCTACCGACGGATGTTTTTGTTTATGCTACTACAACCTCCGGTCTACCATATATGACGTTCCCAGCGGCGAATGGACGGTCACTCTGATTGGCATCTGTCCTGTCGTTGTGGGTGGACCGTGCGATACGGTTGGGGTGGAGACAGTCGTAATCGGCGACCCTGGCTGGTAGGTGGTTGGAGACGTTGGAGCAGCCTTAGTCATGTAGGTCAAGCCGCCTGTCGGCTTGATATTGACGACTGTCGGGTACGGAGCAAGAGCAAACACATTACACCTTTTTGTATCTTGGCTATATCAAAACAGCTATACTCCCAGCAGAATAGCAATGTGCCTTTTTCTGCAAGGAACAGAATAGTATGCCCGGGAAAATACTGGTAAAATCTACATCAGGAATACGAGGGGTTATTGGTCGGGGACTCGATCCGGTTCTGGTCGCCAAATACGGAGCCGCCTTTGGAACGATGTTGAAAAAAGGCAAGGTTGTTGTAGGGCGCGACAGTCGGCCTTCCGGTGACATGATTATGAAAGCGGTCATCTCCGGCTTGCTGGCCTCCGGAAGAGATGTGGTTGAGATCGGCATTGTACCAACCCCGACAGTTGAGATCGCTGTCAAGACACTCAAGGCGGCTGGTGGAATGTGTATCACCGCTTCTCATAATCCGTCTCAATGGAATGCCCTGAAATTCTTCAATCGTAAAGGTGAGTTCATCATTCCTGCCGAATACAAACGACTCGATAAGTTGTTCTCATCCGGCAAGTTCCAATATCAACCGTACTCCAAATTGGGCAAGCTCGTGTGTCAGAGCGATTGGGTCGAGAAACATATTGGCAAGACTCTGGCAGTCAAGGTTGTGAATGTTCCCGCTGTGCGTCGTCATCGCTTCAAAGTTGTCGTGGACGCCATCAACGGAGCCGGTAGTGTAGCCTTGCCCAAACTTCTGCGCAGGATGGGTGCTACCGTGTTTGAAGTGAACTGCAACAATGACGGTAAGTTTGTCCACGAGCCAGAACCGACTCCGGCCAATCTATCTCAGCTCGCACGGGCTGTACGACGCCACAAGGCTGATTTGGGAATGGCCTGTGATCCCGATGCTGACCGTCTGGCCCTTGTCGATGAGAAAGGTCGCCCTATTGGCGAAGAGCTAACACTGACAATTGCGGTTATGGAAGTCCTTAAGAAACGTCGAGGGACTACGGTTATCAATATGTCAACTTCGCGAGCCACAGCCGATGTCGCACGGGCGGCCGGATCAAAAGTGATATATTCGAAAGTTGGCGAAGCCAATGTTGTGCAGGCAATGCATCGCGCCAAGGCCATTATTGGTGGGGAAGGTAACGGTGGTGTCATCTATCCATCCTTCCATGCCGGACGGGATGCTCTGATCGGGGCAGCCCTGGTCCTGAGCTGTTTGGCAGAAGAAAAGATGAGTCTCTCAGGACTGGTTGAAACTCTGCCGACTTACTTTACTATAAAGTCCAAAGCCTCGTTCCCTGCTGATTTCAAAACGAGGCTGGCCAAGTTCGAGAAAGGAGCAGCCGAACTTCTTGGTTCCTGCCGGGTGGACCGACGCGATGGTCTTAGGTTTGATTTTACCGAAGGCTGGGCGCAGGTACGGTCGTCCAACACGGAACCGATTTTTCGACTGATTGTGGAGACGGATGATACGAAGCTCACTGCACGACTGACTCGTCAGATACTGCGGTACTTCAAATAAGACGAGGAGCGACCAATGTGTGGAATAGTCGGATATGTCGGACCCAAACAGGCGCAGCCTATTTTGATTCAGGGTCTCAAACGGCTGGAGTATCGCGGTTATGATTCATCCGGGATTGCCATGTTGACCGACAATGGTCTTATGGTAGCCAAGTCCGCCGGGAAAATTGTCAACCTTGAAGCAACCCTCGGAGATACTAGTTCCGACTGTAATCACGGCATCGCCCACACACGATGGGCTACTCACGGCGAACCTTCTAAGCTGAACGCTCATCCACACACTGACGCTGAAGGTGAGATAGCCCTGGTTCACAACGGCATCATCGAAAACTATCGTACGCTCAAGGAATTCCTCAAGCGTAATGGTTTTGATATTAAGACTGACACCGATACGGAAATCCTGGTCCATCTTATTCGTTACCATTACAAAGACAACCTCACCGAAGCCGTTCGTGCTGCTCTCAATCAAGTTGAAGGCACTTATGGCGTGGCTGTAATTTCGTTGCAACATCCCGGACAGATCATTGCTGCCCGCATGGGTTCACCGTTGGTTGTCGGTAACGGACAGGGAGAAAATCTAGTTGCCTCCGATGTCGCTGCCATGCTTGAGTACACCAATAAAGTAGTCTATCTCGAAGACGGCGAAATAGCCACCATCACGGCTGATGATTTCCATATTACAACTATTCAGAACGTTGAGATCACACCCATTATCCAGGAAATTTCCTGGACACTCGACAAAATTGAGAAAGAAGGCTACGACCATTTCATGCTCAAGGAGATCTATGAGCAGCCCACGACTCTCCGCAATGGGATTCGAGGACGACTGAAATGGGAAGAAGGTATCCCCAATCTGGGCGGACTTAACCTTCAGCATAACGAACTACGGGACATAAAGAGAATCATCGTTACCGCCTGTGGAACATCATGGCACGCGGCGTTGATATCTGAGTACTTCATCGAAGAGTTGGCTCGTTTGCCTGTCGAGGTCGAGTATGCCTCGGAGTTTCGTTATCGCGCCCCCATCTTTGACGACCATACTATCATGTTGGTCATCAGCCAGTCTGGTGAGACCGCCGATACTCTGGCAGCAATGAAAGAGGCCAGGAATCGCGGGGTGACTGTGCTCGGGCTTGTCAATGTGGTCGGCTCTACGATTGCCCGCGATACCGATGGTGGAGTGTATATCCATGCCGGTCCGGAAATTGGGGTCGCTTCGACCAAGGCGTTTACATCCCAGGTCATGGCTGTGTCATTGATCGGAACTCTGCTGGCCCGAATGCGGCACCTGTCAGTGCAGCAGGGACAGGAAATCATCGACAGTATCATCAAGATTCCCAGTCAGGTCGAACAGATTCTCGGATTCAGTGATCAGATTAAGGAAATTGCTGCTCAGTATTACAAGGCCAACAATTTCCTCTATCTCGGCCGCGGGATCAATTTCCCCGTCGCGCTTGAAGGGGCGCTGAAACTCAAAGAAATCTCCTACATCCACGCTGAGGGCTACCCTGCCGCCGAGATGAAACACGGACCCATCGCTCTAATCGATGAAAAAATGCCGGTGGTGGTGATTGCTCTGAAGGACTCGGTCTACGACAAAGTCATGTCCAATATCGCCGAAGTTCGTGCGCGCAATGGCCGCGTTATCGCTATCGCCACCGAAGGCGACACCGAGATTGCCGAACGCGTAAACCACGTCATCTATATCCCTCAAACCTACCGTTTACTGACACCTCTTCTGTCGGTGATTCCGTTGCAGTTGCTGGCGTATCATATAGCGGTGATGCGTGGTTGCTCAGTTGACCAACCCCGCAACTTAGCCAAGAGCGTGACGGTGGAGTAGGGGGCATAGAATCCCCACTCGCGTTGGGGCAAGGCACAAACCCTCAGCCTGCTGACTGAAGGGATCGACGTTATGACTCCAAGGACACGCGGAACGATACTGGCTATGGTCTGTGTCTCCTTCTGGGCGCTAATACCTGTTGTTGCCAGTCTCGGACAGAAAACGCTTGACCATCACCAGTTTCTGTTTTGGTCAAGTCTGGTTTCATTCACTGTCCTGGCGACCAGTGCGATCTTCACCGGACGTATCCGGAAGGTGAGATGCCTTTGCCCGAAAGATTGGCTGCACCTCTTGGCATTGGGTCTTCTCGGAACTTATGTTTATTATCTATTGCTCTACCTGGGTTATTCCCGCGCAATCGGCATGGAAGTGCTGGTTCTCCAATACACCTGGCCAATACTAATGGTCTTGTTCTCCATTGTCATCTTGAAAGAACGGGTCAGCATCAGAAAACTGATTGCTCTTACCTTAGGATTCGCTGGTGTTGTCACCGTATTGACCAAAGGAGAGTTCCAGAGCGTCAAGCTGAGTAACCCCGGTGTGATCGCCCTCGTTGGCCTCGGTGCGGCCTGTTTTGCACTGTTCTCCGTATTGAGCAAGAATGTAAAAAAAGACCCTCTATTGGTTGTCGCGATATACTTTTTCTGTGCCTGCATCGCATCGTTCGTATCAATGTTGTTCTTCTCTGAATTTGCCTATCCAACAATTGATGAAATCATACCAATTCTGATAAACGGACTGTTTGTGAATGGACTTTCATATCTGATATGGCTGATCGCGCTCAAATCGACAGAAGCTTCGTACTTAGCACCATTCACTCTGATCACTCCGGTTCTATCAGCCATCTATCTGGTGGTGTTTTTCGATGAACCGTTCCTATTGGCGTACAGCCTCGGTTTAGTGTGCATTGTTGCTGGCGGCTTGGTGAACAGTCTTGGACTTAGGCGCGACATCCCGACATGAATCTCTCTCGCCCTCAACGGCTCGGCCGGCAACGACGTATTAGCTGTGGGGGGAAAGCTGCTTATTCGCATAGCAGCAAAAGGAGTAACTCTGAGGGGCACCCATATTGAGGCCGTCTTTTTCAGCCTCATTGATCTGCTATGCCTCTCCACTCCGAAAGAGCAGCCGGATCGAAATCACCATCATCAACACCCCAAAGATGCCCACGGTTATTGGCCAGAAAGTGAGTTCTCCAAAAAAGGCCACGGTCGGTTCTGGGTACCATCGATTGAGCAGCGCCAAGGCAATGTTTAAGAAACTATGACAGGCAATGGCGGGCCAGATAGAACCTGTACGCCACACAATAATGCCGCCCCAAATGCCGATGGGCAACGCATGGAGCATGAAGAACGGACTGGGATGAATCAGGGCAAAGAGAAGAGCGACCAAACCAATAGCGAGGAATGGTCTCCACCGTCGCAGGAGCCCTCTAAGTACGAATCCGCTGAACAGCATTTCCTCAGAGAACGAAGCCAGAGTTGCGGTGTAGAGAATAATCAGAGCGCCATCCAGCCCACGCAACTGAGCAAACGCCAGGGCCAGTGTCATGTCACTTTGACCCGGAGAGATGTGGGCCAGAAACAGCCAGCCGCTGATTGCAGCTGCACCCAGGCTACTGAGCATCAGAACCGGATATTGCCACAGTGTTGCTGTACCGCGAACCAATCCCAGTCTCTGCGCCAGAGGCGTTCTTGAGCGACTTGCAGCCAATAGGGCTAGCAGCAGAATTGAGAGATGAATAGGGATGAGCATCGAGAAAAAGCCTGATGGGGTCGCCATGTTCTGCTGCATCCAGGCGTCGATCGCTTCAGGGCCAAACTCCTGTCCTGGTCCCAGTGTTGGACTGACTATCAGGTATAGCATTACATTGGATACAATCCCTGCCAATACAAGGGCTCCAGCCCCCACTGCCACGGAAGGCCACCACCTCGGACGTTTTGTTTCGTCAATACCGAACATACAATATCCTCGTGTCGATAGCGTGGCTATGTACTTCGATGCTGTAGGTTCTCTTGGAGCAGCTTTAAGGAAACACAAAGGTCACTGGTGGACAAGTGGAACTTGAGGTTTTGTGGGTTAGCCCGTAACTTTTGCCCCTATTAGTGTGTCTAAGTAGTAGATGGACAGAACAAGGAACCTTTTCTGGAAGCTCATTGAGCCCCAGCATCAACAAGCGCGCGCGTATTGTCGCAAGCTGATGGGAAATCGGGAAGACGGCGACGACCTGTTTCAGGACGCCCTGGTAACTGCCGTGACCAATTTCGACTCTCTGCGCGACACGACCGCCATCCGACCCTGGTTCTATCGGATTGTAGTCAACACTTTCAAGAACCGTATTCGGCGACCATGGTGGAAACGCGTAATCCACATGACAGCTGAGATCGAGGACTCCCTCGACGGATTTGATCCGACGGACGGGTATGCCGCGCGACGGAATCTTCAGCGAGCCTTCGAGGCTGTCTCAACTGAAGATCAGGCGTTGGTGACCTTGTTCGAACTTGAGGGCTGGACAGCCAACGAGTTGGCCGCTTTGACCGGCAAGACGGAAGGAGCGATCAAAGTCAGGCTGCTGAGAGCCCGGCGGAAGATGAGAGAAACGCTGGCCAGGTTTCAATCACGAGCCGCCCGAATCGTAACTGTGAAACCTGCCTTGACGGAGGACAAGATATGCGTTGTCATGAAGCCAGACGCAGACTAACCGAATCGGTGTTCGCCGAAGATCAGAACCTGCAGGACCACCTCCGGGTATGCCCGGCATGTGCCCGACAGGCGAAAGCCGCGTTGCAACTGCATCAGACGCTTCAGGCGGCCGCCGCCTCAGACAATGCCGAGACCATTCCGTGGTCCGAGCAAATGGCCCGCGTTGAGTCCCGGGTAGCACTAAACAAGCGCACCGTAACCAAGGAAACTTCAATCATGACTCAGATAGTAAACAAGCTCAGAATCCCACGCTATAGCGTCTCCCTCGGTGTTGCCGTCGTAGTGTTGCTGCTATGTACATTGGTCCCGTTTCAGTTCGAACAGACCGTCGGCTACGAGGTCGCCTTTGCCGGTGTCGATAGGAACCTGGCCCTCGATTCGGATCGGCTGTCAAAGCTTCTTAATGCTCTTGGTGTCGAGGATGCCTCTTTTGATGTCGGTGACTGTGAAGCGACCTGCAAAGTCAAAATTTCGGAACTGAAGACAGATAAAGAGGTCCAGCTTGTGCTGGCTGCCTTTGACGAGATAGGTAATTGTGTTGTCGAGGATGTTTCGGAAATCCTCGGTGACAAGCATACCACCCTGTTTATGCAGGCCCGGACTATTGTCGTTGATGGCGATGATGCCGAATCCTGCGAGAGCGAAATGATCAGCCAGATCGTTTTACATTGTTTGAGCGAACTCGATTCCAGCGAAACGGGTGAATACACCGTCTGGGTCAGCGATGAAGACGGCAATATCGATTATGATGTCCAGATCGGGAATGTAGATGATTTTGACGGCGCGTTCATGTTCGTCGGAGAGGGTGTTGGCGGATGCGGCGACAGCGGTGTTGTGATGGAGACACAGCTTGAGATTACCGCTGATGAAGACGGCAACATGATTGCCCATATCACTCTTCCGGATGGAACGGTTGAAGTCTTGGACCTCAGCGATCCCGCCACGGCAGCTAGGCTGGAAGAACTCGGCCTAAACATGATTGTCGGTGGCATCGGTGATCTGGGTGAAGGCGAAGCGGATCTCATTGTCAAGAAGATGATCATCTGCAATCAGGACGGCGATGACGGTGCCGCCAAGCAGGAAGCTGATGAAACCCTCCCGGATGGATTTGAACTCTCGCAGAATTACCCGAATCCATTTAATCCCACCACAACGATTGACTACACTGTCCCAACTTCCGACCATGTGACGCTGGACATTTACAACGTTAATGGTCAGTTGGTCAAAACGCTCGTTGATGATGTCGTCAGTGCTGGAACTCATTCTGTTGAATGGAATGCGACTTCCACTTCCGGCTCTCGCGTTGCCTCGGGGATGTATTTCTATCGCCTGACTGTTGGTGATGTCACCCAGTCGAAGAAAATGACCCTGTTGAAGTAATCCGTAGAGAAGTATAACACGGATAAGATAACCCGGATGGCCCAGGCCATTCGGGTTTTTTCTTTCGCACTGGTCGTTGTGTAGCTAAGTTTTTTATTGCCAAATAGCTCCATATTGCTATCTTAAAAGGTACCTTGCAGAATCACTAACCGTCAACCCTACGGTGATTGAGGAGGATCTCATGAAGCGACTGCTAACCTTGGTAATGGCCATCGCAGCATTGCTGCTTGTCTATGGCTGTGACCAGACCCCGCCCACCCAATCAGCTGGTATCGACCATGCGGCCTACGTTCTGGTTGAACGTCCGCAGTTTGTAGATACCAGACCGGCTGCGGAGATCGAAGCAGCCACGCTAAAAGCACCTTTGGACTACTCAGCCATGGCTCAGAAGAAGCCGCCGAAACCACCACCGGAACCCGAGGAATATATAGATCCGAATCCGAGCCCTGCTCACAAGTATGCCTATGTCGTCGGCATTTCCAACTACGAGGGAACAGCCTACGATCTGAACTACTGTGATGATGATGCCCGGGCAATGAAATCCTGGCTACAAGGTGAAGGTTTCTCTGTTCGGATGGATCTTGATCTGCAGTGCACGGGTGATAACATTACCGCCGGTTTGCAGTGGCTGATTGACAACGCTGATCCGGGCGATGAAATCGCATTCTGCTACAGCGGTCACGGTGGGAAGTCGTCAGCCGGTTCCGCTCTTATTTCGAGCGATCTGTACTACGTAACGCACGGCTATGTAATGTCATATTTCAATGCCGCTAACTGCACAAAGAAGTTGGTCACGATTGATGCTTGCGTTATCGGTGGTTTCCACGATGACGTCGAGGCCGGTACGTTCATGGCCACGGCTTCAAACCGCAAAAACTCATACGATGCCCCCGATCTTCAGCAGGGTGCCTGGACTTGGTACTGGCTCAATGGTGTCGAAGACCAGAGCTTGATTTTTGCCGAAGAGGCTGCCCCTTATGCCGAAGATGGAATGAAAGCCTGGGCGGCTCAGTATCGTCTGAGAGTCGATCCTAAACATTCCGATGATTATGATGGTGGCATGGACATGTAGCTCCTGCCCCAACTTGCTGAATAGAAAAGCCCGCCGGGATTGGCGGGCTTTTTCTTCTTCAGTATCTGGGATAGTCGGACGCACAAGCTTAAGAACAATGTAGTCAGTCATGCTGAGCGGAGTCGAAGCATGACAGTAATCCGAAGTGTCTCGTCACCCTTCGACTCCGCTCAGGGTGACTAATGTAGACCGGAACACCAGGTCCCTGCTTTACCGATGCGATGCTCTACTGCTCCACCACTGGTAGCTGAGTAGGTTGAAACTGTCTTCAGTTTCGACAATCCCTTCACACCACAAGACTTCAAACACGTGACAACGTCACTGCTCCACCATCGGTAGGTCACGCTCAAGCTGTTTGTCAATCCGATTCCCCAGCGCATAATCAGCCTGCATCAGCGTGTGAACCTCCCGCGTACCCTCGTAAATCGACGCCCCCTTAGCGTTGCGATAGAATCGTTCCACCGGGTATTCATCACTGAAACCGTACGCTCCAAAAACCTGCACTGCATCCGCAGCCGATGCTTCTGCTTCACGACATGCTATCCATTTGGCCAACGATGTCTCACGGGTAGAACGTAGCCCCTGGTTTTTCATCCACCCCGATTTCATCCAAAGATGAGTGCAGTATTCGTAGCCAGCTTCCATATTGGCAATCATCTGTTTGACGAGTTGATGATCCGCGATCGGCTGTCCGAAAGTCTGACGTTCTTTCGAGTACTCGATGCATGCATCCCGGCAGGCTCTGATCAGACCGCACGAACCGGCCGCGACAGTGTAGCGTCCCTGATCAAGACAGAACATAGCGATCTTGAAACCCTGATCTTCTTTGTAAACAAGATTCTCCTTCGGAACGCGAACATCCTGAAACGAAATGTAACCCGTATTACCGGCTCGAACGCCGAGCTTGCCGTGAATACTGCCCGTCGTAAGGACTTCAAAGCCCCTTTCGACGATAAAAGCGGTAATACCGCTATGGTCACGGGTTTTCTTTTTCTCCAGATCAGTCCAGGCAAAGACGAGGAAGTAGTCGGCCACATCAGCCAGCGAAATCCACATCTTCTCGCCGTTGAGAATATAGTCGTCTCCGTCTTTGATGGCTGTGCTCTGAAGCCCGACCACATCGGACCCCGCCGCAGGTTCGGTTAGTCCAAAGGTGCCTACCTTCTCTCCCTTAGCCGCCGGGATCAGATACTTCTGTTTCTGATCTTCGTTGGCCCAGGTCAGGATCGGTAGCGAATACAAACCGATGTGTACCGAGAGTATCACCCGGGCGGCAGTGTCGCCATATTCCAGTTCCTCGGAGGCCAGACCCAACGATATATAATCGGTTCCTAACCCGCCATATTGCTCGGGAATACAGAATCCAAGCAGGTTAGCCTTGGCCAAAGCCAGTGCAATTCGGGATTCATCTTTTGCGCCCGATCAAACTCTGTAATGGTCGGGGCAATGACCTTCGTGGCCACTTCGCGAGCCATGTCGCGAACCATCCGATGATTCTCAGTGAGTGTGTAATCTATCATTTGCAGCCAATCTCCATTTCGTGCTCTATCATATGTGCCAGTATATAGGGTATCTGAGCTAGTGAGTCAATCGGTCGGTCGCAGTCTACTTGTGCAGACTGAGCGGATTTTGTATACTTCACAACCTGCATAGAGAGAGGTTGACGATTTGAGTGATTTGTCACAAGTGAAGGCCGACATCGTTCCCTATACAACAGAGTACGCGCGCGATGTGCGGTCGTGGATCGAATGCGAAGAAACACTCTACAATCTGTGCCGGGGCAAGGATTTCCCACCACCACCGGATGTCGTCGAAAGCTGGCAACGTAAGGATGTCACACCGTACCTGCTGTTTTCGGAGAGCCAACCGGTAGCCTATGCCGAGCTGTGGGAACGCCGACTGGAGCGGGAGATCGAAATCACACACCTGCTGGTGGATCCATTTCGACGAGAACGGGGGTTCGGCACCAAGATGCTGAATCTTCTATTTGATCGTGCAGCGCAACGCCCTGGAGTAGCAAAAGTTGTATTGCACCTGTTGACTGACAATGCCGAGGCGCTGGGGTGTTACCTTTCGGCAGGATTTGAGCTGGTCGGCACTATGCCCGGCCTGCCGGGATTGAGAATGGTAAGGATGGCCAAATGAGTGGCAGGGCCACCGCCGTTTTTATAATATGCAAAATAAATTCGAGTACATAGACTGGGGAATTGATCATGAGTGATTACAAGAATCTGGAAGTTGAGCAGAAGGGCAAAGTGCTGGTGGTAACCATCAACCGCGAAAAAGCCATGAATGCTCTCAATTGTGAAACTGTTTCCGAACTGCTGAGTCTGTTTCAGGAACGCCATGACGATAACAGTTTCGGCTGTGTGATTATCACCGGCGCTGGTAAAGCGTTTGTTGCCGGGGCCGACATCACGGAGATTGCCAAACTCGACACCGATGCCGGAATTGCATACTCTGCCGATGGCCTCAAGATGATGCAGGCTATTTCCGATTTTCCCAAACCGGTGATTGCCGCAATCAACGGTTTCGCTCTCGGTGGTGGAAGCGAACTGGCGCTGGCGTGTGATATTCGTTTGGCATCAGAAAAGGCGAAGCTCGGACAACCGGAAGTCAATCTGGGAATTATCCCCGGCTTTGGCGGAACACAGCGTCTGTCAAGACTGGTGGGACGCGGCAAAGCAATGCAGCTGATTCTCACCGGGGCGATGATCAACGCCCAGGAAGCATACCGGATTGGATATGTCGATGAAGTCTATCCAATGGAAGAGTTAATGGATAAGGCGCTGGAGATGGCCAACTTGATTTGTTCGAAAGGCACATTGGCAGTTCAGTTTTCCAAGGAGTGTATTGGCAAGGGGCTGGACCTGACGTTGGCGGCTGGTTGCGATCTTGAGCGCGATACTTTTGGCAAGAGTTGTAGCACCAGGGACAAGAACGAAGGCTGCGGTGCGTTCCTCGAAAAACGCAAAGCCGAGTTCACCGGCGAGTAAGTTTGGCGCCTGTCACCCCAGGGAGTAGGTAAGGACCCCTTGCGGTCCTGACATCTTGTAGGGCAAAAGCCCCGCACTCCTGCCGAAATACGTTTTGTAATTGTCAAACAACGTTCTAGGATGCTCTATGAACTTCAATGACATCCCCAGTAACCGTCTCTATGGTGATCTCGCCCACCTGTGGCCGCTGGTCAGCCAGCCGGAGGACTATGCCAAAGAAGCGCGACGCTGGCGCGAGGTTCTTCAGGAAAAACTCGGGGGCGAGCGACAATGCCTGCTGGAACTCGGCGTTGGCGGCGGCAACAACATGTCGCACCTGACACCGTATTTCGATGCCGTAGCAGTCGATCTTTCGGAGGGCATGCTTGAGCATTCGCGACGACTCAACCCGACCGTACAGCATCACGTCGGCGATATGCGTAGTGTCAGGCTGGGTGTGAAATTCGATGCGGTCATTATTCATGATGCTATCTCTTATCTCCAGACAGAAGAAGACCTCAAAGCCACCTTTGTCACCGCCGCGGCGCACCTGCGGCCGGGGGGTGTTTTTGTGACATCGCCGGATCATGTGCGAGAGAACTACGTCGATGGTGCCATTTATCATTCGACATTTAGCGACGGTCTCTCCCAGCTTACCCATGTGGAGTACATGTTTGATCCCGATCCGACCGACACCACTACGGAAACGATCATGTCCTATATCATTCGCCAGGGAGACGAAACCCGGATAGAACTTGATCGCCATACCACTGGATTGTTTCCTCTGGAGACCTGGTTGCGGTTGATCGAAGAGGCCGGGTTTACTATTGAAACAAGAGACTACCCGGTCCACGATGATGACCGCCAGTCATGGCTGCTAGTGGGTATGAAAAGTAGATCTGTGGTTCAGTATTCTGATTGAGTCTGGTCCACCGTCACGGACTAACAAACGAGAAACCCGACACCGTATTATGGTGTTACATATTTTATGGAACTGATCTCGCTATTCTTACTCTCATTCGGCGTAGGATTCTCTGGTGCCATGATGCCCGGTCCGCTATTGGCCGTCGGCATCGCCGAAACACCCCGTAGCGGCTGGATGACCGGAGTGATAATCTCAATCGGACATTCTATAGCTGAAATCGGTGTCGTGCTGGTGTTGGCCATCGGTCTGGTCGCAGTTACCGACAATTCTATTGTGCCTAAGATAATCGGTGTGGTCGGCGGCACAGCATTGCTGTGGATGGGAGCCAAAATGGCCTGGGATATTCTCAGGGGCAACATATCCTACGACGCCGATACAACCAACCCAACCGCGCATCACCGTCTGGCCGCCAAAGGAATCACAGCTACTCTTTCAAATCCGTTCTGGTTTGTCTGGTGGGCAACGACAGGTTTGGCGTTCGTTACCAAATCGTTGAAGTTCGGCATCGCTGGACCGGTCGTGTTTTACTTCGGACACATCATGTCTGACTTCGTATGGTACACGGTGGTTTCAATTCTTGTGTGGAAAGGCAAGAGCCTGATGGTCGGCACCGGACTCAAAGTTCTCATCCTGATATGCGCTGCTTTCCTGCTCTGGCTGGGCGTAACTTTCATCATTGACGGGGTTCGAGGCACGCTCTAAACGGTACCACACCAATTCGTGTCGTCCTGAGCGGAGTCGAAGGACGACACTTTCTTGCGCAATCGCCTCAGGTGTCATAATCTTCAGAAACACAAGATGTCAGATAGAGAGGTTCGTTAATGAGTTTCACAATACATGCTATAACCGACAGCGACAGGGCTTGGGTATTGGAAATCGTCCGTGGTTGGGGAGCGGATTTCATTGTTAGTCGCGGTCGCAAAGTGTACGCCGCCCAGATCGACGGTTTCTATGCCATCGACAACAACGGCCAACGTGTTGGACTTACGACATATGAGATTATAGGAGGCCAGTGTGAATTGGTCACACTCGATGCTTTCGAGAAATTCAGTGGCATTGGTTCCGCCTTGACTGAGAAAGTGATTGAGATTGCCCGAGAACGCGAATGCAAGCGGTTATGGTTGATTACGACCAATGACAATCTTGATGCTATTCGGTTCTATCAGCGACGCGGGTTTGTGTGGGCGGCGGTGCATGTGGGCGCAATCAACGAATCACGCAAGATCAAACCGAGTATCGCGGAGATCGGAAATCACAACATCCCCCTTCGCGACGAAATCGAGTTTGAGAAGAGGCTATAAGCCCTTCACCCCCCAAACTGCTCCTGTTTGCCAAGCGGTACTTCATGCAGGCGTTCGTAAATCGGCCCCTGGGGTGTCAGCGTTGATTTGAACAAAACAAGACGATCCAATCGCAATGGTGTCGGATCAAATTGATAGCTTTTCAATTCGGCCACTAGTGGCTCAAGCTCCTGCGGGGCTTTTACACGAGCCAAAGTTAGGTGTGGCCGGAAGCGTTTGTTATCCGGCTCAAAGCCAAGGTCACACATAGCCTGCTCGACTTCGGTGGCAAGTTTCGTCAACGCTTCAATCTCTCGCTCTCCCGACAGACCAGCCCAGACCACACGTGGTTTTTGTAGATTTGGAAAACCGCCCAAACGGTCAATAGTCGACTCGATAGTATTATGATTACGTGCGATGGTGTTCAAAGAGGTGCCAATGGCGTCGACTATTCGTTCTTCCGTATCGCCCAGAAACCGGAGAGTGACATGTATGTTTTTCGGATCCACCCATTTGACTTTGCCGCCATGCTTCCTCAACTCGGATGATACCTGTTCAAGCTTCTGTTTGACTGTCGAGGTAAGAGGTAGGGCGATAAACAGTCTGAGCATAGTCAATTTCCTCCTGACCTGTATCCATTCCCCATCTTGTTCCTGTTCGTTTTCAATTGCCTGATCCTCGGTAATTTGTAGTCATTATTGTCTATGATCAGGTCGCTCCGCTCCATCGGGGAGCACTTATTGATATACCATTCCTGAACTGGGATGTACTTCTCATGATACCGTCTCAAAAATTCCTGTCCGTACTTTGGCACGTCACGAATTTCGGCCCTACGGAGCAGTTCGTCGAAATCGATCTGGAGAAAGATGCGGTAGTCAAAGAAGACGTCCAGTGGCTCCCGATACAACAGCACACCCTCTACGATCACAATCGTTTCCTGGTCACAGCTGAAATGCTCTCGCCGTTCAAAGGAGTCACTATCCAAATCCAGCAACACCAACTCTTTCTCAATCGCCTCACCACGTACTATCGGTTTGAGCAATTCATCGGTTAGCCGATTGAGATCGAAGGCGTTGCGGATATAGGCTTCAATTTCATCAGTGCCTCGGTTTCGTACTTCCCGGCGATTGTGAAAATCATCGAGGTGGATCAACTGGGTTGTGTACCCTTTTGCACGGAGATAGTTTGCTAATGATTTGGCGAAAAAAGTTTTTCCGGATGTGTCTATCCCATTTATACCAACTACAAATGCTCGGTCCGAGCGTCGCGCTGCGATCTGTCGCTCAATCAGGTTGAGTACATGTCCCTGCAGAATGAGGCCGAACAAGTCCAGCGGCAGGTGCGCGACAAAATCAGCCTGCTGCAACTCCCCCGGTCCATAGCCGTAGGAAACACCGATAGCCGGCAGTCCATTGACACGAGCGGCAGTGATATCGAAGTCTTTGTCGCCAACCATGACGGCCGTTTGCGGCGTGAGTCGCCCTAGAATGTCGTTGACCATTTCTTGCTTGTTCTGGCCGTTCGCTCGTCCTACGATGTCGGTAAATATCCCGTCTATTCCGCACGCCGACAACACGATCTCGATATACTCACGACTCGCATGGGAACAGATCGCCATCTCAAATCCTTCCGCGGTAAGTCTGCCAAGTAACTCATCTACGCCCTCAAACAACTCTCCAATCTGCGGGATCAGCTGTCTTTCATGGAAGCGAAGGCGATCGCGAAAGCGCTTCCGGTCATCCGGCGCCAATGCCCCCGCTACTTGATCGCAGAGATCCTCAGTAGGTGAGCCAATAAAGGATAGGAGAGTCTCTTGATTGGGAGGAGATAAACTAAACTCATCGGCTCCACGACGAATCGCCTCAAGAAGCGTGATTTCAGTCTTGAAAAGAGTGCCGTCGAGGTCGAATATGACCAATTTCATAGGTCGGCCGGTCCCACATTAATGGTGGTCTGGCTTAATGTCCAGTATCTCTCGTCGCAACATCTCGATCGCAGCATAGACGGCGCGGGTGCGGTTAATGCCGCGCAGAGTTCCAAGGCTGAAGCGTCGAGCATAGGAATCGTGAAGCGAGGACAACCCAATGAAGGTAGTTCCCACCGGTTTGTCCTCACTCCCCCCCTCGGGGCCGGCGATACCGGTAATCGAAAGAGCATAGTCGGAGTCGAATTTCTTGCGACATCCTTCTGCCATTTCAATGGCACATGCTTCGGAGACCGCCCCATGTTTCTCAATGGTATCTGCTTTGACCTCTAGTTGATCGATCTTGACCTCATCGGCGTACGAAATCACTCCGCCAAGAAAATACTTTGACGATCCAGAAACAGAGGTCACGAGTTGACCCAATTGTCCGCCGGTGCATGATTCGGCTACGGCCAGAGTGCGATCATTGTCCACGAGAAGTTGCGCCACTACTCCTTCGAGAGTGTCATCGTCACGTCCGAAAATATACCGCCCCGCCACTTTCTCGATGGACCTGATAACTCCCTGAACTTTATCCCTGGCTTCGTCCTCGGTGTTGGCAGTAGCTAAAACGCGTAATTCAATTCCACTCGGAGCAGGCAAGTAAGCCATTTGAACTCCAGCCGTCAGACTCAACTCAGGGGTAATCAATTCAGCCAGTTTTGATTCCACCAGGCCGATTGTTCTCAGACTAACCACGTTCATCGGCGCACCGATGTTCATACGCTGTAAGTACGGAACGATTTCATCGCGCAATATCTGTTCCATCTCAAATGGAACCCCGGGTAGAGCAATGAATATCCGGCCCTCTTCCGCAATGCAGATTCCCAATGCCGAGCCATGCTTATTGGGGAAGAGCGTCGCTCCCTGAGGCAGAAGTGCCTGGTTCTGATTGATTGCCGGCATTTCAAGTCCGCGTTCGGCAAAACGTTGACTGATGTCGTTGAGGATCTCCTCGTGGAAGATCAGGTTGCGCTTGAAGACTTTCACGATAGCGCGCTTGGTAATGTCATCGTCGGTCGGTCCCAGTCCGCCGGTAGTGATAACCACCCGCGCCCGTTTCAGCGCCAGCCGAAAGCACTCTTCCATCCCGTCCAGCGAATCACCCACCGAACTACGGTATCTTACGTCGAGACCAATTCGAGTCAACTGCTGGGCGATAAATGCGGCATTGGTATCGACCCGATGGCCGGTCATTATCTCGTCGCCAATAGTGATTATCTCACAATTCATTTTCATTCTCTCACAATACCGATGGCCGACGCCTCAGACACCGAAGTAGCCCATGGCGAAAATCACAACCCGAGTCGCAATATTGGCCTGGATACCAGCCACCACATCATCCATAGTTACGCCCCATCCGCGCGGAAGCCGTTCGGCCTGAGCCGCCGGAGGAAGCTTTATTACGTCAAATATCCGAAAGGCGACAAAGGCAATGGCATAGTTAGTCAACGAAAAGGGCACCAGGATTATTGCAATGAACATTCCCGCCCACTCGTCCATCACGATCTTCTTGGAGTCGTGACCATAATAGGATTCCGCCTCGCCTGCCACCCAGATCGACAGAGCAGTTGTAACAACGGTAGCAGCGATTAATACGGACAGGTTTCCGGCGATCAGATAGTAAGCAATCAGCCAGGCCGGAATCGTACCTGTCGTCCCCGGAATGAGAGGCGAGTAGCCGGAATAGAAACCGGAAGCTATCATCTTGATGGCGATTCGTTTCATGCTACCCTTCTACTTCAGGACCGTTTTGACCATATAGAAGTACTTAACAACATAGCTGATACCCGTCCACAGTGTAACTCCCGCCGTGATCCACAAGGCCAGATCGAAGTAGAACGGGTAGTCAAAGGTGAGCATCTCAACCGCTGGGCTGTTGTAATGCTCAAGCACCATAATAAGATTTAAATAGGCCAGAACTGCCCCGACTACCGTGAGTTGAAGGAACGTCTTGACTTTGGCAAACCCACTCGATGGAATTAAAACAGATCGATAGGCGGCCAACAGCCGCAATCCTGTGACAGCAAACTCACGTCCAACGATCAACATAACCGGCAGCGGCGAAGCAATCCCCAGCGCAATGAATGATATCAGTGCACAAGAGACCAGTATCTTGTCGGCCAGGGGATCCATGAACTTCCCGAACCCCGTCACAATGCCATACTTGCGAGCATAATACCCGTCGGCCAGATCTGTCAAAGCAGCAATGATGAAAAGCCCAAGCGCCAGCAGCTTGGCATAGAAGTTGTCCAGAATAAAGAAGTACATAAAAATCGGAGCGATAACAATCCGCAACAGTGTCAATTTATTCGGGGTGTTCATGGATGGCAAGGTAGGGATCAGAATTGAAGGTGTCAATTGAGATTTGGAGAGAGCGATGCCAACGTCACCGTTTCAAGATTCGGCGAAACATTCGCTCGCTGCACTGCTAACTTCGGAGTAGTAAGGAGATCGTCACTGTGGACGAGAACAAAAAAAACCCAAGCAGGGCGGGTGCGCCTGCCTGGGCGGACGATATTAGGTAATCCACAGAAAGAGTAACACTTTCCGATTGCACAACTAAGATAGCAAATATGTATATTATGTCAAGAGAAAACTGACAGTTTTTTCTTGCTTGATTGTTGTTGACCGCAGTAGGAGCTTATTTTCGCCCCGTTCTGAGTGAAGCCTGATCCTCAGGAACATACTCCAAAAGGTTCTCTGGCTGACAATCAAGAGCTTTACAAATTGCCTCCAGAGTCGAAAATCGGATCGCTCGTGCTTTGTTCTGCTTCAGGATTGAGAGATTAGCCAGAGTCAATCCGACTTTCCGGGACAACTCGGTAAGCGACATTTTCCGCTTCAGCAGCAGAAAATCGAGATTTACGACTATAGGCATAAATCAAATCCTCAGATAGTCAGGTCCGCATCCGCCTTCATTTTGACGGCAGCATCATAAACCTGAGCAATGACAACGATTATCAAACCAGCTAGAATAGTGATTCCACCGGCGTTCTGCATCGGCTCGATACTTGATCCGGGTATGTCCAAAAGGTTGATATAAACTTTGGCATAAATGTGATTGAACATACCATAGACTGGCCCTCCGACGACTACCAACCAACCTATCCTGTTGAGTAACAACGAATTCTCTGGAACAAAAGGAGATTTGTCCCGAACGTTTTGCAGGAATTTGCGGAGCATCAGTACGATCCACTGAAACCCAGCCAGCAGGATAATTGGCATCAACATCATATACTGCAATCCCGGCATCTTCTCAGTCCGCACTCTAACATTGCTGAACCCTGCCACAGGTAGAGAACCCCTGTCATGTATGGGTTCCAGAATCTCGCCTGTACTACCCTCCACCAGACTCACATCCACTGGTAATGTGGCGTATCTGACGTTGAAATCCATTGCCCACATCGCGATCACCATCACCGCAAGAAGCGCTGCAGCCACCCAACCCAGCCAGTAGACAACATTTACAAAGAACCAGGCAACCTTCAAAGAACGAGATTGCTCAGTCTGATCATGGTTTGACATATGCTTCTCCATCGTCATAAATGTAATATCATATTGATGATCGACAATATCTTATCATTTGTCAAGTAATATATATCGATATTCGATAACTATATGAAATTAAGAATCTCCAAAGACAGATGAATTGTACTCTTATGTAGCCCAGCCTGTAGAATCCGGAGAATACACACAGCGCAAGATATCCACAATTTCTGTGGAGAAGCTGTGGGCATCCTGTTAGTATCTGCGTATCTTCTTGAGTACCAAGATATTGCGTATTATTATCCTGTTAACACTAACCTCTTTGGTATAGTCAAGAATTGTGGGGTCTGTATGGTATTATATATCAGCAGCTTAGCGATGGAGAGTTTTTCCTTCGACCACAAACGGCGGGGATTCGCAACTGTGACCAATTTGGATGTTTGGTGTAGCGTTTTGCAAGGCAACCAAATAGCGAAAATTCAAGAAAAACCACAATTTTTTGTGGGTGGAACAATGCGAACCACTATATCTTGTGCCTGCGACGCTCAGCTACTGTTGTGGTGACCGGCAAAGGATTCGGTTGTATTAGCTATGGTCGTTTCTGACTAATGAATAGGAAGAGGACTGGGACTGAGATTGGGTTAGTTTTCGCGGCACGGA
Source organism: Candidatus Zixiibacteriota bacterium (assembly GCA_019038695.1). Taxonomy (NCBI): domain Bacteria; kingdom Pseudomonadati; phylum Candidatus Zixiibacteriota; species Candidatus Zixiibacteriota bacterium. Next base: position 145,998 of record JAHOYZ010000010.1, on the reverse strand, counting down.
TAGCCGGTTTACGAGCGGTCTTCTCTAAGTAAGGTTGCAGGAGGTATTACTTGAAAGTTCAGCGGTTTTTCACGCATGAGGGGGAGTCCCCTTATAGCCGCATCAATTTCACCAAGCGTTCCTCGAAGATTACTTATCCGGATGGATCAGTTGTCTTTGAACACAATGATGTCGAAGTTCCCGAAACCTGGTCTCAGGTGGCAGTGGATATTCTGGCTCAGAAGTATTTCAGGAAAGCCAGTGTTCCTCAGAAGGATGAGCACGGCGACGTTATCAAAGATGATGCCGGCCAGGTTGTAACCGGCGGCGAAACTGACGCGCGCCAGGTATTCCACCGCATGGCAGGGTGCTGGCAACATTGGGGACAAAAGTACGGTTATTTCGATTCTGAGCACGATTCTCGGAATTTCTATGATGAAATGTGCTACATGCTGGCGTCGCAGATCGCGGCACCCAATTCCCCGCAGTGGTTCAACACCGGTCTTCATTACGCTTATGGTATCGAGGGTGTTCCCCAGGGACATTATTATGTTGATCCGGACACGCACACTCTGACCCAGTCGAGCAATGCATATGAACGTCCCCAGCCGCACGCCTGTTTCATTCAGTCGATCAACGACGATCTGGTCAATGAAGGCGGCATCATGGACCTCTGGGTACGGGAGGCTCGCCTGTTTAAGTTCGGTTCTGGTACAGGCACTAACTTCTCCAGCATCCGTGGTTGCGGTGAGACTCTATCCGGCGGTGGAAACTCATCTGGGTTGATGTCCTTCCTGCGGATAGGCGACCGGGCTGCCGGGGCGATCAAGTCTGGTGGTACAACCCGTCGGGCTGCAAAGATGGTGACGCTCGATCTGGACCATCCCGATATCGAGGATTTCGTGGCCTGGAAGGTCGTCGAAGAACAAAAAGTCGCCGCTATGGTTGCTGGGTCGCGTATTATCCGCGATCATCTGAAAGCGATTGTTTCCGCCGCCAGGGTTGCTGACAACAATGGCGACGAAGTTTTCGAGACTGACCCTGAAAAGAACCCGGCTCTTAAGCAGGCTATCAAGCGGTCGCGAAGATATGCTGTCCCCAGTGCTTATGTGAAGAAGATTCTCGACCTGGCCGATCAGGGTTTCAGCGACATTGAATTTATCACCCTCGATACCAACTGGGAGGGTGACGCGTACGCTACCGTATCCGGTCAGAACTCTAACAACTCGGTCAGAATTCCCAACAGTTTCTTTGAAAGACTCAAAGAGGGGGGCGACTGGAACCTCATTCGTCGTACCGATGGTGAGGTCTCGAAAACACTGCCAGCCGCCGAGCTATGGGAAAAAATCACCTATGCCGCCTGGGCCTGTGCCGATCCCGGAGTGCAGTTTGATACCACTATTAACGAGTGGCACACCTGCCCCGAAGATGGCCGCATCAACGGTTCCAATCCCTGCTCCGAGTATATGTTTCTTGATGACACCGCCTGCAATCTGGCCTCGATCAACGTCGCCAAGTTCCTTCGCGAAGATGGCTCCTACGACATTGAGGGCTTTCTTCATGCGGTTCGGTTGTGGACGATAGTACTGGAAATCTCCGTGCTGATGGCCTCCTATCCATCCCGACGGATCGCCCAACGTAGCTACGAATTCCGGACGCTCGGTCTGGGCTTTGCCAACGTCGGGACACTCCTGATGCGAATGGGGCTTCCGTACGATTCGCCCGAAGGGTATGCCTGGGCAGGAGCTCTTTCCGCCATACTGACCGGGCAGTCCTACGTGACCTCGGCCGAGATGGCCAAAGAGTTGGGACCATTCCCGACTTTCTTCCGCAACCGCGATGCCATGCTGCGGGTCATTCGCAACCACCGCCGTGCGGCCTTCAATACTGAACGTACGGAGTATGAAGCCCTGACCGTCAAGCCGACTGGTATCAATCCCAACTATGCCCCGGAGGAACTTGTCTCGGCGGCTCGTCAGGTGTGGGATCTAGCCCTGGAGATGGGCGAGGTGCATGGTTACCGCAACGCCCAGGTTTCGGTCATTGCCCCCACCGGCACGATCGGTTTGATCATGGATTGTGATACCACCGGTATCGAACCCGACTTCGCCCTGGTTAAATTTAAGAAACTGGCCGGCGGCGGCTATTTCAAGATCATGAATAATTCGGTGTCAATCGCGCTGGAGAAACTCGGCTATGAATCCAGCCAAATTGACGAAATTGTCCGTTATGCCACCGGCCACCGGACACTCAAACAGGCGCCGTTCATCAATCACGAATCCCTGCAAGCCAAAGGTTTCACCCAGACGGAGCTGGATGCCGTCGAGGACTCGCTGCCGGATGCTTTTGATGTTTCGCTTGCTTTCGGCAAGACCAATCTTGATGACGAATTCTTAAAAGAAACACTCGGGTTGTCCGATGACACCATCAACGCGCTTGATTTCAATCTGTTGAATGAACTCGGATTTACGGCCGACCAGATCGAAGCAGCCAATGAATTCTGCTGTGGCACGATGACCATTGAGGGAGCGCCACACCTGGACCCGAAACACCTGTCCGTGTTTGATTGTGCCAACCGTTGCGGCAAGAAGGGTAAACGCTTCATCAGTTTTGAATCACACATCAGGATGATGGGAGCGGCCCAACCGTTCATATCGGGAGCCATATCCAAGACGATCAATATGCCGAGTGAAGCTTCTGTCGATGACGTGAAGCGCGCCTACCGAACGGCCTGGGAGACCATGAACAAGTCGATCGCAATCTACCGTGATGGCTCCAAGCTCAGCCAGCCGTTGATGACAGAGTTGATTAAGGATGAATCCGATGCCGATGGTCTCACGATTGAAAACGTCGCGGAGAGTATGTCGGAGAAGCTCGTCTATCGATACCTTGCCAAGCGTCGCAAGCTGCCCTCCCGTCGCGGCGGCTACACTCAGAAGGCACAGGTCGGGGGACACAAGATATACCTGCGCACAGGGGAATATACTGACGGTACGCTCGGCGAGATTTTCCTCGACATGCACCGCGAGGGAGCAGCGTTTCGTTCCCTGATGAACTCGTTTGCCATCGCCATCTCACTCGGTCTTCAGCACGGGGTGCCGTTGGAGGAGTTCGCCGAAGCGTTCCTGTTCAGTCGTTTCGAACCCAACGGTTTTGTCAGCGGCAATCGTTCGATCAAACGGGCGACGTCGATCATTGACTATATTTTCCGCGAACTGGCCATCACTTATCTCGACCGCACCGACCTGGCCCAGGTTTCCGACGACGACCTGCGTCACGATGCGCTGGGTGCGCCGTCCGATGAGTCAATCGAATACGTGGCCGAGGAGACAGTCAAACATGGTGTTGCCGCCAGTCGGGGTGCCGAGGATATTCGGACCGATCATCTGACGGTTGGAACCGAACCGGACGGCAAGGGAAACGGGAATGGGAATGGACACGGAAGTATCACGGACAGTATGAGCCAGCAAGGAGGCGATGGCCATGGTGATCAGGTGGAGTACGAAGTTGCGTCAGCGGGTCATGCAACGGCGGAGGCGGTGCTTGAGTATGTCGCAGCACCGGCAACTCAATCTTCGGAAGGGGGGCGGAGCCATCGGCTCCAGCAGGAGATTCGAACCGCACGCCTCAAAGGATACGAAGGAGATATGTGTTCGGAATGCGGGCAGTTTACGATGGTTCGTAATGGTACGTGCCTCAAATGCGATACTTGCGGAGGGACCAGCGGCTGTAGCTAAGGAAAGTATCGGCATCAATAATTAAATCCTTTCAAGGATGAAAGAGAAGAAGGGTTCCGAGTCCAGGATGGGCCGGAGCCCTTCACTCTTTTTGGGGGGAGCATTGCCTCGACCAGTTCGTGCGCAGCAGACGTCCTCGTTTGCCGATATCACAGCACCAGACGGCGCACGAGGACGTACGCCGTCCACAGTCTACCACTTTTTCAACAAGCCCCAAGCTATGGGGCACCCGGCAATACCCGACTCAGAGAGTCGATGAACGCGGAACTTGGTATTGCGCAACCTATCGCGGTTCCAGACCACACACCTTTGGTCTTGTCGGGTTTCAGTTTTCCGTCCGGAAGCATTTCTTGGAGTTGTGTGAACTGCTGACGAGCTGCGAACACTACTCCCAAGATCTCACCGTCACTGTTCATCAATGGCGATCCGCTGCTGCCGCCGTTGACGAAAATATCAAGAAGAAACTGGGTTGGATTGGGAAAGTCCGGATGTGGTAGTATCGCTGATATGCAGCCGGTCTGAAGTATCGGGCAGCATTGTAAATCCATGATTGACTTAGTAGATACTGGACCTTGGATTCCTTGGGGGTATCCGAGACAACCAACCGGAGTCCCAATGAGCAGATCTAGGGATCTCTTGAATCGAACAGGTTTTAGAGGTAGGCATTCAGGGGGCAGAAGGCTCAGATCGATTTTACATATACCGATGTCTGGAGGCTCTGGGGCAAGAACCAAGTCTGCCTTCTGGCCATCAATCTCAATGTCATCTCGAACGTCCATCGGCGTAGCAATGTTTGGTTGGCTCATCCAGACCAACTCGACAATCCTCGAATTCGCCCAGCCTATTTGTCGAGCACCAGATTGATCTCTTATGGTGACTACGAACTGAAGCGCACGGGAGGCTGGTGAAATGCTAATGTTGCCATCCCCATCCTTCAAGAGGAGAGGTTCGAGAACATGACGATTGGTCATTAGCCAGCCATCTTCGCGGATAACAAAACCCGTCCCGAAGATTCTGAACTGAGGTCCCGTGTGATCTCCAATACCGAAGACCGATTTCTCGATCCCAGCGACTGCCTTCCGAAAGTCCTGAATCATGACTCGACCTCTCCCTTTGTAAGTTCATGTGCCAGTACATTCCCATGCATCATGTTAGGCAGTACGATCGAAATCAGCAATCCAATTTTCCGCTCCGGTGCCCCATAGCTTAAGACACCCACCATCAAATTCAGGATACTAATCCATAGATCCCATAGCAAGCTATGGCCACCCGTCTATACAACTAGCTCTGCTATCAATGTCTTAGCTATCTGGTCGGGAGATTTGTTAGTTGTATTGATCTTGTTGGAAGTTACTTGTCGTGCTTGTACAAGTCGTTGAAGAGCCAGATTCACATCAGTAGTGCGTTCAGCATCAGCAGCAATGCGTTCTCTCAACGTGTCTTCATCGCATAGTAGAGTGAAATGGCGGAATTCATATTTGTGTTCACCAAGCTCCATCAGCAGAGAATTGACAACTTCATCACAGTGCAAAACCCATGTGAAGAGGACATACGAGAACCCAGATTCTATATAGGAACCCAGCAGGAAGCGTATATTGCGTTCGACCATGTTTTTGGTGCAGTCATTAGCCAAGAAAGGATTCATTCTCCAAATGTCGTCGCCCTCAAGCCACACACAGTTGTGAAGCCGTGTAAACAGCTTTCCAGCTACCTCTGACTTGCCCACGCCAGGGGGACCACCTATGAACACAAGTTTTGTAGACATGATCACACTACAGTAGAGAATCTGTCCGGTACCCCGTAGCTATGGGGCACCGGAACGACAAAGGAAACCATCTTGTTAGACCGCCTCTACTCACGTTTCATTTCGTCTGCTCGATAATCCAGTCACCGACCAGCTTGAGGAAGTCTGGTGATAAGGTCTCCTCGATCTTAGAATATTCCGAGACTGCACCTGTCTCGGCAGTCTGGAACAGATGGTTCAATCTCGGCATTTCCCTGACGATGAACTGTTGATTCCCACCGGCGGCCAGAGCTTCCTTGATTGCCCGCAGGTTTTCCTTTGGCGGCACCTGTAAGTCCTTCTCGCCGATTACGGCCAACACCGGACAGCGAACTTCTTTCAGGGTCGGACCTGGGTCATAAGTCAGAAAGAACTGAAACCACGGCGACGATACCGATTTTACCTGTACATCCATAGCCTCCTCGGAGAGGTTGAGTACCCCCCTTTCTTCCTCGGAAAGGTTCTGAACCTCCTCGTTCAGGAGTTCTCGCAGCTTCTCTTCCAGTTCTGCGCCGCCAGGATTTTCCTTAATCAAGTGGAATATCTTCTCTTGCAGTAGACGTTGTTGGATGAGCACGTTCTCATCGGCGCCTTCTGCTTCCAGTACTAGTCGGCCCTGTTCGTAGAGAATCTGTTCGCCGGGCAGCCCCGGTCCGGCCATCATCACGATGAACGCCACTCCGACATTCTGCGTCGCCAGCATGGGAGCGATAAGTCCACCCTCGCTATGGCCAATCAAGCCGATCTTCGCAGTATCTATCTCTGGTCGGGTCTTGAGAAACCGTACCCCGGACAATGCATCGTTGGCGAAGTCCTCGGTGGTAGCTGCAGAGATGTCACCCTTTGACTCGAATACGCCGCGATCATCCACACGCAGGACGGCAATACCCTGCCGGGTCAGATAGTCGGCCAGCACCAGGAATGGTTTGTGGCCCATGATGGTTTCGTTTCGATCCTGTAGTCCAGAACCGGTGATAAGCAACACCGCCGGCACCGGCTCCTCCGATGGCGGCAGGGTCAGGGTTCCGGCTAGTGATACCCCTGATTCGGTGCCTTCGTAGCGGACCTCCTCTTCGTCATACGGAAAGGGAGGTTTTGGTTCCTGTGGTCGTTTGACCTCCGGCGCTTGTTCAGTACGCTCGAGGGTCAGCGGCAGTTTCTGTTCATACTGTGTAAACATACCGGTGATGGTGGATCGGGTTGAGTCTATTGTCCCGATGTAAGATATCATCAGGGCTGCAGCCTCGAATTGCAGCGTGTCGCCCGAGAAGGTCACCTTGTCAATGGGAATATCGGTAGCTCCCTGGTCCGGACTGTCCATCGTGGCAGTCAAGCTGTCCTGGTCAGTGGTTTTGATTTTGATTACCAGCCGTAATTCCATGCCAGCCACCTTCAGCGCGCCTAGCCAGTCACCCTTGATATCGGTTGGACTTTGTTCTGCTGGCATTACTGTGCCGCTCATGGTAATTAGCAGCACCAGCAATGTTGCAATGAATCCTTTCCCTCTCATCCCTTCAACCTCCCATCAGTGTTTAGCATTCCATGTCACATAGGATCCCGATTGATTAACCCCCATTATTGGGTCCAGTTGCAAATTAGTGATTCTGTCCTGGTTTTGTCAAAGTATTTAGTTTCCTCTTCAGTCCTCCGGTGATTTTGTGCTAATAGAAGCGATCGCTCAGAGGAACGAGAAGATTCTTGCCAATTGGAGGAGACTATTTGCATATTCAAAATACAGAAAGAGACAGAGCAGCGATTCCCTAAACCACTGGTCGGGTGTTCGAGTCACCCTGCGGGTACCTGTTAGCACACCTGCCATGAAATCGTAGACTATCTGTCAGCTTCAGTCACTAAGGAGGTGATCGTAATGGCTCAATGGGATAATTACTTCGCGGATGAGGATGATATATCCCGAATCCCTCAGGTGGAAGTCTGCGAGTTTGCCGCTGACCTGGAGAAGTGTATCGACACGCGTCCGTTGCGTATCTGGGATCTATGTTGTGGAGCCGGTCGCCATACAATCGCGTTGGCTCGTATCGGTCATGAAGTCTATGCAAGCGATGGTTCCGTCAAGGGAATCGATCTCACACGCCTGTGGCTACAGAAGGCAGGACACTCAGCAGAGACTGCTGTCGCAGAAATGACGGTTTGCCCGTGGAAGGAGATTTCGTTCCATGGTGTTATATGCTGGGATTCATTGCACCATAACACGATTGACAACATCAGGAAAACTGTCGAGGAAATCCGCCTTCATACGGTTCCGAACGGCATGTTCATGGCGAATGTGATATCAGTAAGGTCGATGGGTCATCACGACACCGGGCGCGAAATCGAACCACACACCTTTGTCAATGACGACGGGCATGAAGCCGGCATACCACACCACTTCTTCGACGAGAATCGTCTGCGGAACCTGCTTGAAAAGTGGGAAATCCTTGTCCTTGCCGAACAGGTGGTTTCCTACAAAGAGAGATCGCAGAACACGCCAAGGGTCAATCCGTTCTCGTATTCATTTTGGGGTTTCGTTGTGAGAAATCTGGCCTAACGCGGTACCGATGCCGGCACCCAGGCTCTTTATAAAAACACAGGCTCTTGAAGACAGTTGTTAACTGCCTTCATAGAGACCAACTCGTTGGTGTCATCCTGCAGCCTCACGATCTGGTCCTTAGGTAAGTGGGCAAAGAGGTCGTTGACATGTCTTAGGAATACAGGTGTGACGACAATATCATTTCTACCTCCATCACACCTTACTTCCACCAATAGCACACTTAGAAAGGCCGGCAAATCGGCGTCGCTCAGAGGACCTTTGTCCAACGCTCCCGCGATCCGACCGATGAAGGTTCTGGACCAACCAAGTTGTTCCACTATACTGGTCCATCTTCCCACACTGTTACGCCAGCTGAGTAGGTCGAAACTGTCCTCTGTTTCGACATCTGCTCCTGCACCTCCCATCGAATTCACTATGCAAGTTCACATATCCCCAAGGACCGGCACCCAGGCTCTTTATAAAAACACAGGCTCTTGAAGACAGTTGTTAACTGCCTTCATAGAGACCAACTCGTTGGTGTCATCCTGCAGCCTCACGATCTGGTCCTTAGGTAAGTGGGCAAAGAGGTCGTTGACATGTCTTAGGAATACAGGTGTGACGACAATATCATTTCTACCTCCATCACACCTTACTTCCACCAATAGCACACTTAGAAAGGCCGGCAAATCGGCGTCGCTCAGAGGACCTTTGTCCAACGCTCCCGCGATCCGACCGATGATGGTTCTGGACCAACCAAGTCGTTCCACTATACTGGTCCATCTTCCCACATTGTTGCGCCAGTCGTCCCGGCTGGGAAAGGCGGTTTCGCACGGGTAGTCTCTCTTGTCAAAATCGGTAGTCGTAAGATAGGCACCGCCGCCGCCACAGATGGCGTAATAGGGCTTTACCTCAGTTTCGATAGAATACTCCTCCTGCAAATAGCGGGCAAATGTGTCCGGCGAATACCACTGCCAGTTGTGAACGTGGCCAGCAACTACCAGTCTGACACAAGGGAAAGCTGCAATTGTGCGATAGAGTTCATTCAGATGGCAATCACTCCGATGTTCCTGATCGGCCAGCGATGGAATGTGGAACATTATTATCACTTTATTGTCCATCCGCTGGGCATGTTTCAGGCGTTGGTGTAGCCAACTAAGCTGCTCGCTGTCCGGCGTATCGAATTTCCTGGTCCGGTGATTGTTCCACTTGCGACGGTGGCCATCAATGTTTCCATGCAGACCGGTATCAATTCCGATTACAACCAAATCCCCGGTCTTTCCTGAGGGTTCTCTCAGTTCCCAAAAAGAGCCCGGTTGGCGCACTAACCTGAGACCAAAATTTTGCCATCGTTTAGCATAGCCGGTTCCGCAGAATGTTTCAAAATACCCACCACCATTGTCCTTGCTATAGTACTCATGGTTCCCTGGTATACTCCAGATAGGTATACCGAGGTTTGCGTACGGCTCGAAAAAACCAGCCAGGTAGTCATCGGAATTCCGATCACGACCAGTTTTCCCGGACGGGTAAACAATATCACCGGCGATGAGAATGAACTCCGGACGAAGAGCGCGTAGCAATGGAACCAGACCGTATTGTGAACGATCTCCCTCCCCGGTATCACCCATGATAATGAAGCGGAAGCCATTGTTGGCGGCAGGGTCTCTATCGAGTAGAGCTGAAAAAGGGACCGAACAGCGGGCGTCATCATTGTAGTAGTCTAATTGATCGGCGGCAAATGCAGCGGTGTGGTTCTGACGCCACTCGATAGAGTGATCGGGGCGAAAAAGTTTACGCCGCGAAGCCCACAAATTTCCAGGGCGCAACCAATAACCCGGTCCCCGGTTATGTGCGTATTCCGGGTAAATTATGTTAGCCATGCAAATCCTATCCTGATATTTCAATTCTGTCTACAATACTTCCTATACCACTAATTCTGCTTATGATTGATATATAAAAACGAGGGACGGAAGTTTGGCCTGCCACAATGGCAGTTTTTTTGCCGTTATCGACCACAATACTCACTTTTTTGCTCATTTTCTCAGAAACTTCTTGACAGTTTACGCGTTCAATCTATATTCGACACGCTGTTAGCACTCAACGAAGATGAGTGCTAACAAGACCGAAAGGATTGTAAGAAGATTACTTAGCAATGCGAACCAATAAAGATCGCATTCGAAAGCAAACAAAAGACTCTTTCATAGTTAACTTAGGGAGGGGATGTCCCCTCACTAACAGGAGGTAAGAACATGCAGGTAAAACCGCTTGCAGATCGCGTAGTGGTCAAGCCCCTCGATGAGGGTGAAACCATGAAGGGTGGAATCATCATCCCGGATACGGCCAAAGAAAAGCCGATGCAGGGTGAAATTATGGAAATCGGTCCCGGCCGCACCAATGAAGACGGCAAGAAGACCCCGCTGGAAGTCAAGAAGGGCGACAAGGTCCTCTATGGCAAGTACACCGGCACCGAAGTTTCAATCGCTGGTGAGGAGTACCTCATCATGCGCGAGTCCGACATCTTTGCGATAATCGCAGAGAGCTAATCGAGAAGAAGACGGAGAAATTATCATGGCAAAATTGATTGATTTTGATACGGTAGCCCGCGCCAAGCTCAAACTTGGTATTGATAAGCTGGCTGACACCGTGAAGGTGACTCTTGGTCCCAAGGGTCGCAATGTTGTTATCGACAAGAAGTTCGGTTCACCGACCGTCACTAAAGACGGCGTGACTGTGGCCAAAGAGATCGAGTTGGAAGATTCATTTGAAAACATCGGCGCCCAGATGGTCAAGGAAGTTGCTTCCAAGACGTCCGACGACGCCGGTGACGGAACCACCACCGCGACTCTGATCGCCCAGACTATCTATCGCGAAGGTCTCAAGAATGTTACCGCCGGAGCTAACCCGATGGCCATCAAGCGCGGCATTGACAAGGCGGTCCTCGCCATCAGCACAGAGATCAAGAAGATGTCCAAGCCGGTCTCCGGCAAAGACGAGATCTCCCAAGTGGGTTCAATCTCAGCCAACAATGACAAACAGATAGGTGATTTGATCGCCGAAGCGATGGAAAAAGTTGGCAACGACGGTGTCATCACGGTCGAGGAATCCAAATCCGCCGAAACCACTCTGGAAGTGGTCGAGGGTATGCAATTTGATCGCGGCTATATCTCGCCGTATTTCGTGACCGATCCGGATTCGATGGAAGCGGTTATCGAAGACCCGATGATCCTGATCTACGACAAGAAGATCTCAAACATGAAAGACCTTCTGCCGCTTCTGGAGAAGGTTGCCCAGGGCGGCAAGCCGCTGATGATTATCGCTGAAGATGTCGAAGGCGAGGCACTGGCTACGCTGGTGGTCAACAAGCTGCGCGGCACGATCAAAGTGGCCGCCATCAAGGCTCCGGGGTTTGGTGATCGTCGTAAAGCTATGCTCGAAGACATCGCTGTTCTGACCGGCGCTAATGTCATCTCCGAGGAAAAGGGCTTCAAGCTCGAAAACACCGTTTTGGCCGATCTCGGCACCGCCAAAAAGATGACGATCGATAAAGACAACACCACGATCGTCGAAGGCGCCGGTGAGAAGGATCAGATCAAGGCTCGCATTAGTCAGATCCGCAAGCAGATCGAAGACACTACTTCCGACTACGACCGCGAGAAGCTGCAGGAACGTCTGGCCAAACTGGCTGGCGGTGTGGCTGTGATCGATGTGGGTGCACCCACCGAGACCGAAATGAAAGAAAAGAAGGCTCGCGTTGAGGATGCTCTTCATGCTACCCGCGCTGCAGTCGAAGAAGGTATCGTGCCCGGTGGCGGCGTGGCTTTCCTGCGGGCCATGAAGGTCCTTGATAATTTCAAGGTTGATGAAGACGAGATGGTCGGTGTAAATATCGTTCGCCGTTCGCTCGAAGAACCGATTCGTCAGATCTCTACCAATGCCGGTGCCGAAGGTTCGGTGGTAGTCAACAAGGTTGCCAAAGAATCTGGTGCTTTTGGCTACAATGCTCAGACCGATACTTACGAAGACATGCTCAAAGCCGGTGTCATGGACCCGACCAAGGTCACGCGCACTGCTCTTGAGAATGCTGCTTCGATAGCCGGACTACTTCTGACCACGGAAGCCGTTGTGGTTGACAAGCCCGAAGAGAGCAAGCCGATGCCTGATATGGGTGGTGGCGGCATGGGTGGTATGGGCGGCGGCATGCCCGGCATGTACTAAGCCAACTACGCTCTTACTTTGAATACATAAGCCCGGCCGTTCTCGGCCGGGCTTTTTTGTGGAGGGGACACAAGTATCTTTTATGGAATGCAAGGTATCATCAACACCTTATCATTGACACCCCGGCCGCAATGCCTATCTTCCGCCCATGACCAGGCCGAGTTCGTTTATCAAGATCATTGAGTCCGAGTTCCCGGATGATCGTCTAACCTATCAGAAATCGATCCCAACATTTCACCCCGAAAACTCCCAAGAAGCAGCCACTCTTTTCAAGCTTGCCAACAAAAAGAGCCAACGGCTCTATATCTCCGGTTTCGGAAATCATATCGATCCTATTGGCGAGACCTTCAAAGACCTTATTATCGTCCGCACGGATCGTCTTAACAACCTACTGGAAATTGTCCCGGATGATCTTTATGTCGTGGTCGGGTCGGGTTATCCTCTGCGGGAGATCAATCTCAATCTACGTAGTCATAACCTGTGCCTGCCTCACTCTGCACTACCTTACGTCGGTTCTATAGGAGGTGCCGTTGGCACCGGTCTGACCGGGTTCATGCATGACCACGACGTACCCCTTGCCAAGTATTTCATTCAAGCTGAAATAGTCACCCCACAGGGAGAGATTATCAAACCCGGCTCCGCCTGTTTCAAATCGGTTTCGGGATATGATATCGTGAAGCTTTATGCCGGGTCGTGGGGATTGTTGGGGTTGATTGTCTCGGCAACCTTCAGGGTGATGCCATCGACCGGCGCGGATGATTTCGCGACGATGATCCAAAAGGAAATCTCGCGGGCTGGCGTATTGGCGGCGTTGGGGGATGCCGACGATTCCGCCGATGCGATTTACTCACGCAAGATCAAACAGAAATTCGACCCCAACAACATCCTCCCCCTCGTACGATAGTAATTCATATTATTGATGTAGGTTGAAACTGTCCTCAGTTTCGACAATCCTATTTAGTGATTATGTATGCAGCCTTATTGGTGGTCCACAGCTTGCTGTGGGATTCCTCAGTACATATTCGAATTGGGTGCCCGGCTCAAACTTGTTTGGGCCGGGGTGATTGTCTCCCCCTAACCCGTCATACTTAGCGGAGTCGAAGTATGACTACCATTAATAGGTGCTGTGTAATATTATGTTAGCCATAGGAAAACACATGAACATTCATATTAGAGAAGAAGACAGTTCTAATTTGACCGAGTATGCAGAAACGCCCATGGCCTTCACCGTTAATAGCATGCTAACAATAAAGGAAACGGGGTTGGGCGGCATAATCCTGAAAGAGCATAAAGTCGATCCGCCTTATACAAAAGATTATGATGCCTGCCCTGGAGAAGGGCCATTAACGTGGGCCGACCGATGGGACCTTTCCAACTGGGTTTTCCTTTCTGCTTTTTCAAGTGATAAACGGTTGGGTGGGGCTGCTGTGGCATGGAATACACCTGGTGTGTTTATGCTGGAGGGCCGCCAGGATTTAGCGGTTCTTTGGGACATTCGCATTCACCCCGAGCACCAGGGAAAGGGTGTGGGAAGCCACCTTTTTAAGGCTGCTGAAGCCTGGTCCATTGGGAAAGGGTGTCAATGCCTGAAGATTGAAACTCAAAACGTCAATGTGCCTGCCTGCCGGTTCTATCAAAAGCAAGGATGCGTTCTGGGGGCCATCAATACATTTGCCTATCCCGACTTGCGAAGCGAGATATGCTTAATGTGGTACAAAGATTTGCTAACATCCAAGTCCCCCGGACGCCATAGACGCCGCTGACTTGAAACGTTTCCGTGGGCGGCAGACGCCCTCGTCTGCCATTGGGTGCCCGGCTCAAACTTGTTTGGGCCGGACTGCTTGTCTCCCCCTAACCCGTCATACTCCGTGGGCGGCAGACGCCCTCGTCAGCCATTGGGTGCCCGGCTCAAACTTGTTTGGGCCGGACTGCTTGTCTCTCCCTAACCCGTCATACGAGCAAAGTCGAAGTATGACATTCACGCCCTTCGACTCCGCTCACGGTGACATCTAACGAATAACAGGCATGCCCCCCACTTACCCTACAACACCTCCCCTGAATCTTGTCTTCAATCCTTGTGCATGAAACGTTTACAAATGACAACCACAGATTCAATACCAGAGAACTACAATAGGTGCACCAAATTCACAACGTTTTCACCGCTTGAAACAATAAGCAAATCCGCCATACGCACACAATGCCATTGAGTTACGCGAAAACGCAATACGTGTATTACCAAACAAATCCATTTTCGCGAAACTTGGTTTCCTGCTTTCGCAGGAATGACAGAAACACCATGCACTTATTAACAAGCTATGCCCAATAACAGGCGATGCCTGTGATTTCTTTTGTTGTCTTCGCCGACGCATCAGAGTATAACTGACACTATGAACAAGCCACAAGAACTGAGCTGGATTGAACTGTCGCGGAAGGCGTTGAAAAAAAACATCACCTCCCTTGTCAAATTGGCCGGTGGTCGCAAACTGGCAATATGTGTCAAGGCCAATGCCTATGGTCACGGTCTGCCAGAGATCGTCAAGCTTCTCACAGACACAAATCAAGTTGACTGTCTGACGGTTCACTCGCTTGAGGAAGCGGAGGTATGCCGCGATTCCGGATGGTTGCGACCGATCATGGTTCTCGGTCCGATCCCGCATGATCGTCTTGAGTCCGTTTTGAAATTGAACCTTGAACCGGTGATTTGTGACCGTTCCACTTTGTCACGTCTCGGAAAACTCGGAGATAAAGCCGCAATACGGCTTCGGACACATTTGAAGTTGGAGACGGGAACGAATCGTCAGGGTATTTCTTCAGATGAATTGGGCGGCATTGCCGCTGTTTATAAGAAGCACGCGTCGCTGCAACTGCCCTACGGAGCATCATCGCATTTCGCCAATATCGAAGACACTACCAATCACGAATACGCCGAGTATCAACTGAAGCTTTTTAACCAGCTGGTGCGTCGGATGACCAAACTGGGAATCAAACCGCGCGTGCGCCATACGGCTTGTTCGGCGGCACTGATTCTTTTCGACAAAACGCGGTTTGATTTGGTGCGTCCGGGCATCTCAGCCTACGGTCACTGGTCATCGAAGGAAACATATCTATCGTATCGTCTGGACGGTGGCGGCAACGATCTATTTACGCCGGTGTTGAGTTGGAAGACACGTATCACCCAGCTTAAGAAAGTCCCGTCCGATAGTTTTATCGGGTATGGCTGTACCTATCGCACGACGACACCTTCCCGATTGGCGGTGTTGCCGATTGGTTACGCCGACGGTTATGATCGCTCTCTGTCTAATGTTGCTCACGTGTTGATACATGGTCGCCGCGCTCCTGTCCGTGGGCGAGTTTGTATGAATATAGTGATGGTCGACGTTACTCACATCAAAGGCGTACGACTCCATGATGAAGTAACACTGATCGGATCTTCCTCGGCCGAGACTGTTACAGCCGAGCAATTGGCTGCCTGGGCAGGAACGATCAACTATGAGATTCTTGCTCGCATCGGCCGAAATCTCCTCCGGATTGTGAAATAGGGGTACAAAGTCGTACCCGGACGACATTTTTCAGACATAGCCAGACTTCCCTTAAACCATTGTTAAAACAATAGATAGGCAGAATAACCCGCGTGTCGGGGTGTTATTTTGGTTGACAGCCAATACCATAGTATGTAATTTCTTGTGAAGATTTTCACATGACTGAGTTTGGTATCAATTGTCGCTGATTGGCATGTACGATAAAGGCATCTGAGACGGCTGTGAAGAGGAAGATTTCAGAATCGACCATACATCGTTTGTCGCTTTATTATAGAGCGCTCTCGTTGTTGGAAAAAGAGAACTGCGAGACGATCTCGTCCAAGGAGTTAGCTCGACGTGAGAAACTCACTCCGGCTCAGGTTCGCAAGGACCTTTCGTTCTTTGGTTCGTTTGGTACCCGAGGACTTGGCTACCCCGTCAGTGAGCTAAGAAAAAAGATAGCGTCGATCCTTGGTATTGACCGTGTCTGGCGAGTGGCTTTGGTCGGAATCGGAAATATCGGTTCCGCGATGGTCGGCTACAAAGAGTTTTTGAAACAGGGATTCCAAATTGTCAGGCTGTTTGACAATGATCAACGGAAGATTGGTTCCAACCACAAGGGAATCATTGTTTCGGACATAGGGAACCTCCGGGATGAGCTTAAAGTGGCCAACATCCAGATGGTTATTCTTGCAGTACCGGCCACAGTTGCTCAGTACATTGTCGATGATGTGGTCGAAGCCGGCGTGAAGGCAATTTTGAATTTCGCACCGATTAACCTGCGGGTGCCGGACGATGTGTACCTTTGCAATGAGAATATGGCAATGGAGTTGGAATACTTGTCCTTCAATCTCAAAAACAGTGATAAGGATTCCGACGAAGAAAAAACATAAACCTCCAGTCATGGAATGATCGGAGGATACCTCTTCTGAGCGTCTTCCTAAGGACGCGCCGGCCCGTAGCCAACGGGCCGGTTTTTTATGCTAACCGGCGACCGACGCGAATGCACGCCCGCGATCTCGAAAAGGGATTGATATGATCAAGAGGGCAACGTAACTTTGACTGCGCCCCAGTCCACTCCAGTATGTAACTGGGAGTCTGTGAAACGGGCAGGGAGTATAATCGATCTTGTCGTGGCTTAAACACACACAACTTTCTTTGGACCAACATTCAGGGCAGATGTTGCGGAATATGAGGGATTACATACTGAGACCCTTGGGGATTCTCCGTGGCGTTAATCGTCAGGACTTACCCTCCGATCTTCTGGCCGGGCTGACGGTCGCAGCGGTGGCTATTCCGCAGGCAATAGCCTATGCCTCAATTGCGGAACTACCTCCCCACATGGGACTGTATACGGCAGCGGTGGCCGCCATTGTCGGGGCTTTGTGGGGATCATCCCGGTTTCTGGCTACCGGACCTGTCAACGCTCTGTCATTATTGGTTCTGCCACTACTGTTATCGGTCGCTGTTCCCGGCACCGCCCAGTATCTGCTTGCGGCCAGTCTGATTGCCGTTATCGCCGGGATAATCAGTATGACTATGGCGTTTCTGCATATTGGAGCGATGGTCACCCTGGCTTCTCGATCTGTCCTGCTTGGTTTTGTGGCTGGCGCAGCACTGCACATTGCGGTAGGTCAGACCCGACACATCCTGGGATTGGAATTACCGGCATCACCAGAATTGTACGAGATAATTCGAGCTATAGTTAATCGTTTATCCGACATACATGGGATTAGCGCCATGCTGGGTGTGGGAGCGCTGATGCTGATGGCTATCCTGCGCCGGGCAAGCAGCCGCGTTCCAGCCGGATTGCTGGTCATCACTGGCTCTGCTCTGGTCGTGTATTTCCTGGGGCTGGAGGAATACGGCGTCCGGGTCATTGGTGACATCCCGCGTTCTTTTCCTCCGCCAACCTGGATTTCTACCGGAATGGTCCCGGACCTTCACATGGTCAGGGCACTTGTAACGGGATCGGCGGCTGTAGCCGCGCTTGGTTTGATCGAAGCTGTAGCAGCTTCTCAAACACTGGCTCGGAAAACCGGTGATCGCCTGAACCCTAACCAAGAATTCTTCGGACAAGGGTTGGCCAATATAGCTTCGGGCTTGTTTTCCGGATATGCCTGTTCGGGTTCGTTTACGCGTTCTGCACTCGCTGAGCAGTCCGGTGCCAAGACACACTTGACCGGAGTATTCACCGGCCTAACGATCTTGCTGGCAATGTTGGTGGTGGCTCCGTATGCAAAAGTAATTCCTCGGGCAGCGATCGCCGGAGTCTTGCTCGTGATTGCCTGGGGAATGGTCGACCGAAAGGCTATCCGACGCGTCATCCAGACATCGCGAATGGAGACGATCATAATGTCAGTGACGTTTGTGGCTACACTACTATTGCCTCTGGATTTCGCGATTATCGGTGGCATACTGTTTTCTCTGGCTCTCTTCATCGTGAAATCAAGTCTGCCACGAGTATACCCGGTGGTTCCTGATAAGACCTTTCGCCATCTGATTCACGACCCGGACCAACCGGTCTGTCCGCAAATGGGACTCATGAATATTCGTGGTCCGCTGTTCTTTGGAGCTGTATACCACATCGAAGAAGAGTTGCGGCTCAATTACAAACGCTATCCGGGTCAACGCACGCTCGTCCTGAGAATGAACGCCGTGGATCAGTGTGACATGAGCGGTATTGAGATGCTCGAATCGACCGTCCAGACCTACCGAAAGATAGGCGGCGATGTTTTTCTGGTCCGTCTGCGCCAGCCCGTACTACAGGTGCTGGAACAGTCCGGATTTATTGAAAACACTCTTGGTCGCGACCACATATTGCGACAGGAGGGTGCTATTGAATATCTGTTTGAACACGACATTGATCCCCATATTTGTACTTACGAATGTGAGCATGAAATCTTTTCCGAGTGCAAAACTATCGCGAAGCATGCCTATGGAGACCATGTTCCATCAGCACCGCATGGTTCGAAAGGGCACCACCTTCAGGTTCCACCAGAAGAGTTCTCGAGGTTAATGGTCGATCCGGAAGCTTTTCTGCTGGATGTACGGGAACCGGCAGAATACCAACGGGCTCACATTGAGGGCGCCCACCTCATGCCGCTGCGGGAGCTGTTGCAAAACACCAAGCAGCTCCCTTCCGACCGGCTGTTGCTCATTTCCTGCCGGTCGGGTCGACGGACATCCCGCGCCCTGTTTGTGCTTGAGGATATGGGAGTCAGTATGGTGGTAGGGTTGGAGGGCGGAATTCTCGCCTGGCGCGCCGCCAATTTGCCCGTAGTCGTCGAGGACTCCCAACAGAAGCCATCGTAGGAATCCAGTCCTATCCAAAATGGCTTTGTTTGGTAATCTACATATTGCGTTTTTGGTGTAACTCCGTGGTATCGAGTGGATAAGGCGAATTCTCTTATAGTTTCAAGCGGTGAAATTGTAGTGAATCTGGGGCACTTATTGTAGTCTTCCGGTATTGAATCTGTGGTTGTTGCCGGCGAACGTTTCATACACAAGGGTTGGAGACAAGATTCAGGGGAAGTGTTGTGGGGAATGTGGGGGGTGCAGTTTCGAGGAGAGGGACATTTCAGCCCTTGCGTAGTCCAATTACGCATCGTATCATGTCTAAAATATAGGACTGTATGCACAGGAAGCTCGCATTATAATGTTTCTTAGTGGACAATTCTGAAAACTAAAAAGGGGAAATGCGAATGGTTGCCAAAGCTGAAGGCCTTAAGGACATTGAAATTGTAGATCTGCTGCTCGATGCGGAGAATCCCAGATTCCCGAAGCAACAGGGGCAACGGGTCGCACTTCAGAAAATGGTGGATGAGCAAGGACCCAGATTAGCTAAGTTGGCGGAGCATATCGGCAGTAATGGGTTGAATCCCACGGAAGTACCAATCGTGATTCGTAAAGGTAGCGGGGACGAATTCATCGTCCTTGAGGGTAATCGACGGATCGCAGCCATCAAGCTTGGCACCGAGCCGAAGCTTGTCGACTCCTTGGAACTCCCCAGCAGTACTGCCAAGCGCTATAAGGCGATTAATGGTAAACGCGGCAGCAAACTACCTCAAGTCGTTAAGTGCTACGTGGCTGAAAGTCGCGCGACGGCCAACCCCTGGATTGAGCTTAGGCACACCGGTCGGAATAAAGGCGTTGGTATCATCCCTTGGACCGGGATGGCTACGTCGCGGTTCCGAGGTGAGGAGCCTGAGATACAGATGATAGAGGGCGTGAAGGATAGCCACTTGCTTCACGATGAGACACTGGACAGGTTGGAGAAGATGGCGGTCACTAACCTTCAAAGGTTGCTCAAAACGCCTGAGGCGAGACGCACTCTTGGTATCGACGTAGTGAAGGGACAACTGATTTTCCTGTCAGGTGACTCCTCCGCTACAATGGGGCGTTTGGCAATTGTCGTAAGCGACATTGCACATAGGCATATCAAGGTCACTCAGCTTGACTCGAAAGATCAGCGGATTGACTATGCAAACGCTGTTGCAGCCAGGAAACTGCCGCAGGCGGGCAAGAAGATCACCCCTACCGACATCACCAAACAGTTTCCCCCAACCAAGGTCAAGAGGAAGTCAAAGGTGAATGCGGCAAGAAATCGAAAGACGCTGGTTCCGAAATCTCTGAAACTGAGTATCGGACACAAGCGAATTGCGAGGATTTTCGACGAGATGAAGCGCCTACCCTTGACGAAGGATTTTGAGAACTCAGGCTCTGTGCTATTGCGGGTTTTCCTCGAAATGAGTCTGGAGGAGTTCAGAAGAGCTAACAGTATCCCTTGGAAGGACACAAAGAAATCGCCTCCACGAGAGTTGACGCTGAGGCAGAAGGTCAAACGAGTGGCGGATTTCTTGGAAAAGAAGGGAACATGTGGCAGGAACGAGTTGCATGGCATTCGCACGCTGGCCAATACCAAAGGTGAGGTATTTTCAATAGACACTTGGCACGCATATGTTCACAACCCAGACTATAATCCTTCTTCGGATAATCTCATGAGAGACTGGGACAATGTTCAGCCGTTCTTCGAGAATATCTGGGCTTAAACAATTGGCTGCAGTAGCACCCCAAAACCACGCTTTCATCAGCCCGCTGCGGTATCCGGGCGGAAAAGGAATGCTGGCTAAGTACCTGAGAATGGTCGTTACCGAGAACAACTTGCAGGATGGTCACTATGTTGAGGTCTTTGCAGGAGGAGCAGGCGTAGCCTGGTCAATGCTACTTGGCGAGTACGTCAGACATGTGCATATTAATGATCTTGATAGGGCCATTCACTCCTTTTGGATATCTGTGCTTAATAACACGGATGACCTATGTCGCTTGATCAACGATACTAGAATTTCGATGTCTCAATGGCACCGACAAAAAGCTATTCACTCTGATCCTGATCAATACCGCCCACTTGAACTCGGTTTTGCCACGTTCTACCTAAACCGCACGAACAGATCGGGGATCATAGGCGGAGGTGTGATAGGCGGAAAAAACCAGACGGGGAAGTGGAAGCTTGACGCACGGTTCAACAAGGGAGACTTGATCAGTCGAATTCAGCGAATAGCAAGATACAGAAGTAGGATTTCAGTATATCGTCTTGACGCAAGAGACTTCATTGGACAAGAGTTGCCAAAGCTACCCAAGCAGACGCTGGTCTACTTGGACCCACCCTATTACGCCAAAGGCAGTGAATTGTATCAGAACCACTTTGTGCCCAGCGATCATGAAAGTCTGGCTTCGGCAATCCAAGGTAGTATTTGCCAGCCTTGGGTAGTGTCCTATGATTCAGTGCCGGAAATTGCATCCTTGTATGAGAACAGACGCAAGCTGTGCTACAATCTGAGCTACAGTGCACAGGCTCGCTATTCAGGCAAGGAAATCATGTTCTTCAGTGATGATCTCCGAATCCCTGATGTGCCACATCCGGTGATCACCCAAGCATCTCGCAACCGTATAGGGCAACGAGGCGCTTCTACTAGTTAGTTCGATTCCACTGGAAACAGGAAGCAAGATTGTCGAAACTGAAGACAGATTTCGATCTACGCAACTGTGGTAGGAGCACAGGGTTCTTGCCTTACAAGAATAATCATGCCCAAACAAGTTTGAGCATGGCACCCTGCGCACATATACGAAGCTACAATACTGGACCCCTGTTTTCACAGGGGTGACAGACTCTTGGACATGACGATTACATAACCTTCACCCCAAAAAATCACGAAAAACTAATTAATTAGTTTGAACTTTTTCCAGAACCTGCGTATATAGAAGATATGAAGTCCTAATTCTTTAAGAGTTGAAACAAGGTAAACAATATGGCAAGAAAGAAAAACCCCACACTGACCGAGGCCGAGCTACGCCTGATGAAAGTGGTCTGGGAGAAGGACCGGGCTACTGTAAGCGAAGTTCTGGCCTCGCTGCCCAGCAGCAATGAATTGGCCTATAACACTGTCCTGACTACCCTGCGCATCCTTGAGAAAAAGGGATACTTACGCCACGAGAAAGATGGTCGGGCGCATGTCTTCCGTCCGATTGTATCTCGAAATCAGGCTTGTCAAAACGCCGTCCGGCATATGGTCAAAGGGTTTTTCAACAACTCGCCGGAAGCGCTGATGCTCAGTATTCTGGAACATGAAGAGTTGGACCAGCCTGAACTTGATCGCCTTAAACAGATGATAGATAACCGCGAGTGAGGATATGACAATGGAAAGTGTGTTCAATATTCTAAGTAGCGCATCTCTGGATGGCGTGCAGATGGTTCTCAATGGACTATGGCTGGGTGTCCTTCTGACTGCAGTCGTGTGGCTTGTCTGGCGCTACGCCAAACGAACCAACGCCTCAACCGGATACGCGATATGGTGGTCCGTGTTGGCGATGGTGGTCATGTTGCCGCTACTTGCCACCGGACCGAGTGGCTACCGGGTGTCATCCCCTGAACCAGAGGCACAGGCCATGCCGATTGCGTCCTCAGTGGAAGGGATATCCGCAACAACGAGTCGCAGTATTCCCACTACAACCGAAACACCGATTCGATTGAAGGGTGCGGTTGGATCAACCCCGAACCAGAGTCATGCTATAACGCCACGCAACGAATCGTTTGCTGCAACGGACAGTGACTACAGTCACTATCTGGCGACATTGGTTCGCCTGTTGCCAATTTCTCTGGCGTCTTTGTGGATTTGTATTGTGCTCGTATTGCTGGTGCGTCTGGCTCTCGCCTGTCGCCTTATGATAGCAGTTAAAAGTCGAGCAGTACCTCTGGATATCTCCGGGCTGACCCGGGTCGAACGAGCGCTGCAATCGGTCCGGACAAGACGTCCGGTGAGAGTGTTCCTTTCATCTGAGGTCGACTCTCCTATGGCAGCTGGTCTTGGCAGACCAACCGTTCTGATTCCCGCTCGTCTGGTGGGTGAAATGACCGAGGCGGACATGGAGTCGATCATACTGCACGAGTTGGCTCATCTTGAGCGGTGGGACGACTGGACAAAACTGTTCCAACGCGTGATAGAGGCACTGGCTTTCTTCAATCCGGCTGTTTACTGGATCGGGCGCCGCCTTGATCTCGAACGCGAGGTAGCCTGTGATGATCGGGTTGTCGCGCGGACCGGACAGCCAAAGGAGTATGCCCAGTGTCTGGCTCGCGTAGCGCAACTGTCAACAACGCCGGCCATGACTTTGGTGCCGGGGGTGCTTACCTCACGCAAACAGATATTCCAGCGTTTTGACCGTTTGCTGGGCGTCAGGACAGCACGACAGATCCGTATGTCAGGCTCACGTTTTCTGGCCGTGACGACTCTTGTGGCCGCAATGCTGATTGTGGCTGTGCGTGTGGCCCCCGCGATTGTAGTCCCACTCGATGCTGTTACCTATAGTGAACTACAGGATACAGTCAGTTCGATTGCCTCTATGATGCCGGGTGACGATGCCGTTGAGCAGACTTCCAGCGAAGATGTCGATGATACTGATGTTGCATCCGACGAGGGTATCTCCGAAATCTCACAAAGTAGCTCATTGGCAGATGAAGCCGAATCTACACTACGAGCAGCATCCGAATCTGAACAAGAGACCGCTCGTGATCGCGTTCTTGATTGGAATCGCGACCTGTTTTCCACTTGTATCTCCGGGATAATTCATCCCTCGGACGACGATGAAGAACCCTACATTGTCTGGTGTGACGGTAGGGGGGATCTCTGGGTAGTCAGTCAGGGCGAGATCAAATTCAGTTCCGATAACAAAGATGTTCGCCGCGTTTACAAGGATGCCTACCTTGCTCTCAGGGAAAAGCACGGATCTATCTGGCGCGAACTGGACATAACACGCGGTAGGGGTGGCAAACCGAAGTACACGTTCTTCGAAAATGGAACCTCACAGGAGTTCGACAGGAAAGCAAGTAGATGGATGTCGAGGGTGTTCAAGAAAATGGGACCGATGGACCTGATCTACACTCCACGATTATCAAGAAGCAGAGACCTGGATAGTTACCGGAGGGCCAGATCGGCCTACACCTATTCATATGACGGCGACGATGATTACTCTATTGTCGATATTCCGCGCATACCAGCTATACCATCCATACCGAGCCTTCCCGCAATGCCAGAAATACCGGAAATCCCCGAGATACCGGAAACTCCGTTGATCATGTTCGGTAATGGGGGCAGTTATCGAGTGATCGAAATCGACGACGATGATTTTCCTTCTTCATCCTATTCCTATAGGATATCAGACTACGACGATGAGTCAGATGGCTTTCTTCACGGTATTGTCAATTGGGCCGGGAATCTGCTCGGCGATTTCTCAACGGGTACCAATTTGTGGATTGACAGCAATGGCAAGACAGTCATCAAATGGGGCGAAAGGGGCCATCGCTACGAAGTGGAAAAACGGGGCGAGATTGAGTTTGCAGACAGCGACCGTGATATCACCGCAATATCCAAACGTGGCTACTTCAACCTTCTCGAAAAGCGTGGTCGCACAAAGCGCTTAGTAGAGATTGAACCCGACCGAAATGGTGAGCTTCATTATGACTACTACGAAAACGGCAAGGCGCGCGACTGGGATGACGATGCTCGTGAGTGGTTCGGCGAAGTATTGATCGAGGCTATCCGTGTCAGCGGTATCGGAGCAGAGAAACGGGTTGGTAGAATCTATGCCAAGGGTGGCATTAACGCTGTTCTCGATGAAATCAAGGAGATCGACAGCGACTTCACTCAAAGCCGATACTTCACCATCCTGCTGAATGTTGATGATTTAAGTGAGGATGATTTCGCACTCGTGTTTCGTCAAGCTGCACGCACACTGGATTCCGACTATGAGAAAGCAGAACTATTGATCGGTATTGTCGATGTCGTCAATACCAATCCTAATCTGATGGATGACTACGTTGACGCCGTCGCAACATTGGACAGTGACTACGAGACACGCCGGGTTCTGTCGGAGATGAGCGTGAGCAAAGATGTATCTGCCGATGTGCTCGTGATGATTCTTGAGATCGCAGGCGGTATGGACTCCGATTACGAGAAAGCGGAGTTGCTTATTGAGATGGCACGCTACTCCGATGGCGAGTCCAAAACGCGTACAGCCTACATAGAAGCTGTCACCGATCTGGACAGCGACTACGAGACCCGCCGAGTCATATCGGCGTTGGGAAACAAGAGGAAACTATCAGAGGAATCAATCGAATTGCTCTTATCGTTGGCGGTCAAGATGGATTCCGACTATGAAAAAGCCGAAGTGCTTGTCGGATTGGCCGAATGTGCCGCTGAGAACAAAAACATACGGCAGGCTTACCTTACGGCGGCAGAGACTCTGGACTCCGACTACGAGACCAAACGGGTACTGGTTGAGCTGATCGAGGAGAGCGATATTGATCGTGAGTTGGTTTTTGAAGTACTCCCAGCAATCGAACTGCTCGATTCTGATTATGAAAAAAGTGAGGTACTCATAATGCTGGTACGGTACTGTCGGGGAGATGATGAACTTGAGAATGCCTTTGTTGACGTTGTTGAGACGATGGAGTCCGACTACGAAATAGACCAGTTGTATTCCAAGCTCTACCGCCGCTCCGACCGCTCAAGGAGCGACCGGTAGAGGAATACTAGCAAGCCTATCTAATCTTGGAGCGGGTAGCCATCATTGGATGGCTGCCCGTTTTGTATGAGGGCTAACCTATCTTTCCCCTTCCCCTAATCCCTGGAACTCGTTATCTTCGAAATTGTATGACCGATATGAGAAATATGTTACTGAAGATTGTATTGACTGTAGCGATTGCCCTTGCCATAACTACCAGTTCGGTGACGGCGGTTGATTCCGTGAAGGTGTACACCCAGAAAGCGGGTGTTGCTCTCAATAACAAGTTGTACCGTCGTGCCCTCGACGCCTACACCCATGTGTTACGATTGGACCCCGATAACTTTGAGGCTACCAAGAATTCCGGCGTGGCCTGCGCATCAATGGGTATGAGAGACCAGGCCCGAAACTGGTATTTGCGAGCACTTGAGATGGACTCGACGGCTTCATCGGTAGCTAACAATCTGGGTGCTCTCTATAGTGGAGAAGGCAATTCCATTGAAGCGATCAAGTACTACGAAAAAGCAGTCGCGCTTGATTCGAACAATGTTCTCCATCTAACCAATCTGGGACAGGAATACGCAAGCGCCAATCAAATGAACACGGCTATGTCGGTGCTGCACAGGGCATTCGCTTTGTCGCCGGACAATCCGATAGTTTCCTATCACTTGGGAACCTGCTTTGCCGCCACTGCAAATCTCGACAGTGCTGAGTTTTACTTCGAACACTCTGCGGAGAATGGCGGCAATGTGGTCGAGTTGTTCTATCATTTGGGTACGGTCAAGAATATGTTGCGCAAACCAGTTGAAGCCGAATCCTGGTTCAAGAAGGGGATCACCCTGGCGCCTAAACACACATCTTTGCTACAGTCTCTGGGATTGGTCTATTTTGCGACCGGTCGGTACATTGAGGCAATTGAGCAATTCCGTCGTACTATCGAAACCGACTCGACCTACTATCCGGCATGGATGGGACTGGGTGCTTCATATTCGTTGTCGCAGATGACGCCCCAGGCCGACACCGTACTGTCTGGATTGATGGCCGTTGACTCCGCTCTTGGTTTTCAAATGCTCAAGATCATCAGCCAGGAACAGGCCAAGCGTAAAGCCACCCGGGATCAAAGCAACGAATAGTCATAGGCTTCAGCAGAAAGCTACAGCCGAGGACTGATTCATCCCCCTTTCATTATCGAGTTCGATTGAAATTTACTAGGGGAAAATCCCCATAGTATCTCTGGCTCCCCCATATTCATTATCACGACACACCCTGCCGGGCTCCGTCATCGCCCCTACCGGCGGGATATCACCTATCGGCACGCATATTGATCTGATAGATGTCAGTAATAGACGTTTCGAAAGGAGACGGCATGAGTTGGAAAATGGCAGTAATCATAGGCAGTGTGGTTTTACTGGCTGCAACTGGTGGCCTGGCGAATGACAAGTCAGATAAAGACCGGAACGATCTGGAGCAAATTAATCAGGATTGGCAGGATGTCCGACCTTCAGCCGCTACAATAGTCAAACTGACTCACTTTGTCGATCTCTGGCACGATGCCACTCTGAAGGGACGCCGGGATTTGGTTTTTCAGCGGGAGCAGGAATTGATGTCCATAATTATGTCCGATCTTGGGCGTTCATATAAGTACCTTGATGAGTGTGAAGAAAAATCTGTTCATTCGAACCAGGAGCGGCTAAGCCATCCCCTGGAAATTGATGGCATACACCAGTCGAGCATGGAGGTTCCTATAAACCCAACCAATCTTCAGAAAACTCGCTCCCTCATCAAGGCCAAGCAGCGTATTGCCGGGACGATATCACGCTCAACGGCGTTTAGCAACAAACTCCGTCTTTTCGGTGACTACCAGGAATTGCTGCGTCGTGAGCTTGATCTGGAACGGCCTAAACTGGCCGAGGAAACCAGCGATGCTCAGGATAATCTTCCCGGAGAGTGACAGCAACCACTCTCCATTGGTGTACTTCCTTGTGTGACACCCGTGTGCGATACCGTCGCTGCTATACGCAGCGGCGGTTTTTATTTTCTGCGAGTCCAATGACCGATTGCTCTTTCGCTCCGTGTTGAACTGTGATCCACAAAACCCCTTGCCTTCCTTCATATCTTTCGCGATATTCCCACCTGAAATAGACGTTCCGTTGGGGGTGGCCCAAAGCCACGGCCTGAGAACATACCCCCTCGACCTGATCCGGGTAATACCGGCGTAGGGAAACGGCGATGTTGACCGCATCCCAGTGTCGAAATCGACACGCCTTTCGATTCAGGACGGAATCTTGCTGAAACGTTAATGTTTAACGCGAGGTTACTGTCATGAGAAGCAAGCTTCTTCTTTTACTAATGCTCGGCGTACTGACCTCACCCGTCGCCGCAGAAACTATCTCAGGGCAAGTCACCAATTCCGATGGCGATCCTCTGGCAAGGGTTTCTGTCTCCACCAATGTGCCAAGTGTTGGCACAATCACCGACTCCGAGGGAGCTTTCGAGCTGGCAGTGGAACCAATGATAGAGCATGTGACGTTTTCGTCGGTGGGTTATCAGTCGCGCCAGTTCAAAGCTGGCGAAGTCCCGGCCACAGTCGTTCTGGAAAGGAAGTATTACCGACAGGACTCAATCATAGTGACGGCCGATCGGGCAACAGTCGGGATAACACCGATTGCTTTTGAAAACCTGACCGAGGAAGAAATCGACCGCGACTATACAGTTGGGGAATTCCCTCTGCTTCTGAAGATGACTCCTAACCTCTACACATATTCCGAGGCGGGGTCTTCGCTGGGGTATTCATCAATAAGGATACGTGGCTTTGACGACAAACGCATTGCCACTTACATCAATGGTGTCCCGCTTAACGATCCGGAAGACCACGCGACGTATTTCTTTGATCTGCCGGACTTGGCAGCCAATATCACTGATGTTCAGGTTCAGCGTGGGGTCGGGAACTCATTGTACGGTGACGCCTCCTTTGGCGGAGCAATCAATATTGTTACGACCGGTTTTAATCGTGAACGTAAAGTAACAATGACGGCTGGCTATGGAGAATACACTTCTGGAGGGAAATCGGTCAGCGATATTTACAAACAGAGCCTTGAGTACTCATCTGGTCTTGTTGATGGTCGCTGGTTGTTTGGGGGGCGGTTCTCCAAACAGAAAACAGGCGGTTATCGGCACAACAGTTGGTATAGGGGCTGGTCCTACTACTTCTCGGTGGCACGGTTGGATCCGAGGATGACCACCGAGCTGCATTTCTACGGCGGTCCGGTTCGCGCGCACCTGGCTTATTATGGTGCAGGACGTGAAACACTCGAGGAGGACCGACGAGCGAACTTCGGTATCGCTGGTTGGGATGACTTGACCTACAACAACTACACCGACAATTTCAACCAGCCGCACTACCAACTGCACAACCGGTATGAGATTAGCGACGCCATTACTCTGACCAACACCCTGTATTACATTCGTGGCAACGGCTACTATGAACAACTCAAGCTGTGGCGCGAGTATGCAGAGTACAACATTGATGCGTCCGTTACCGGTGGTGTGGAGTACGGCGACATAGTGCTTCAGAAGTGGGTAGGAAAAAGTCAGTACGGCTGGAATCCACGTCTGGATATCGAACACGAACGCGGAACGCATTCGCTGGGCGGATCATTCTACTTGTTCAATTCGGAACATTGGGGTCAGGTTGTTTGGGCGGAGCAGGTCACCAGTGCTATTGTCCCGCAGCATACATACTACCGCCATGCGGCTGATAAGCAAGTAGCGTCGTTCTTCGCGCAAGAGTATTACCGGCTGACTGATCGGCTCGCTGCTCAGTTAACGGCCCAGATCAGGTATGACCGGTATTCTCTTGATCAGGATAAGATTGGTCAGTTCGTGGGACATTCGTTTGATGTGGACTGGTTGTTCTTCTCGCCACGAATTGGTCTGACCTATCAGCTAAACCATCAAGCTAGCTTGTATGCGAATGCCGCCGTTGCATCGCGGACACCGACCGATGACGATATCTATGATGCCAATGATCCCGGTAAGTTTCCCTCGCTGGAAGTGCTCGACTCGATGGGAACGTCCGCGAATACTATCTACAAGTTTGGTGATCCCGTTGCCGATCCGGAACGAGTTTACGATTTCGAGCTTGGCGGACACTTCCAGAAAGAGCGTTGTTCGTTTGGCGTCAATCTATTCTTCATGGATTTCCAAAATGAGATCGTCCAGTATGCCGGCAATCACGAAGGCCGTGAAGCGACGATCAACATTAATGGTTCTTATCATTCGGGTATAGAGCTAGCGGGTGCTGTCAAACCGATGGACGAATTTACTATCAGCGGTAACTTCTCGTACAATCGAAACCGCATCAAGGATTACCCCGACACTATAGAAGTCGATGTTGACTCTGAACCGACCATCACCGAAATGTGGGTAGTGAACTACAAGAATCGCAAGTTGCCCAATTTCCCGGAGTACCTGGGCAACGTTACGGCCGATTTCCAGCACGATTGGTTGCGGTTAACATGGCACGGACAATTGATCGGACGCCAGTATGCCGACCTGTGGAACAGTCAGGAGTTGTCTATTGATCCAACCTTCGTGGCATCGCTGTCGATCTCTGCGACTGTGGTCGAATTTCTTGATCTGGGACGGCTCACGTTTTCCGGCAGAGTTGATAACATGTTTGACAAGAAATACGAAGCTATTGCTTCCTATGCCGAGAACTGGGCTACGCGCGATGTCGGCCAATCGCAACCTACAATGGAAGGCTGGGCGGCGTATTTTGTGGCTCCGGAACGGTCGTTCTATGCGCAGGTGAAGCTGGAGATGTTTTAGCAGGCGTCGCCTGTTTTCTGGGTGGCCCATCAGCTTGCTGTTGGTTCTATAGATTTTGTTCATTCAGCCGAACGTAACCAACAGCGCTCCGATCACACCGGCAACAATTGCGATTGATTTTATAAGCGTTACGCGCTCTTTCAGAATCAAGGCGGCAAAGATGAATATGAAAATGTTCGTGGTCTGATTGAGTGCCGCGGCAATGGAGGTCTGGGTGAATTTCATTCCCGCCAGCCAGAGAATCATCGAGACATAAGCACCCAGGATCGATCCGGTCACCATGTATCCCCATCTGTGGCGCGTCCCGATAGAGGTAACGATAGCTCGGCGTGAGGGATGAAACATCAACACAACGGCAAGAACCGCCATTCCGCCGATGAGCCGAACTTCGGTGGCCCATATTAACGGTGAGACGTTCAGGAGCGGCTTGACCATGACGATTCCAACCCCCATAGAAAGCATTGCCAGCGCACCCCACAGGACACCCATTAGCATTTGCCGCCGATCGACCTGGTTGTTTTTTCGTTCGCCCACCGCGGCCGATACGGCTGAGAGAATCATGAGCACCCCGACCACCTGCCAGAAGTTCAACTGATCCCCCAACCACAGGATTGACAGGCCGATAATTACCGGGCTGTAGAGCAGGTCTACGATAGCCGACATTCCTGCACCCAATATGTTGAGACTTTTGAAAAACAAAGTATCAGCAATACCAATCCCGAGTGCACCGCTTAGCAGAAGCAACAGGTAATCTTCAACTGGGGTCGGCCGCAGAAGTGTTTCACCAAAGAGCCATGCGGTTGGGACAAGCAGGATCATGGCCAGAATGTTTTTAAAGATATTCAGGCCGATCGGGTGGACTGCTTCGCCACTTCTACGAAAGAAAATGACAGCCAACGCCCATACTATGGCGGCTGATAGTGCACAGGCTTCGCCAATGTAATTTTCAAATCCAGTCATAGCTCGTCCATCACAACCGAGGCTCCTGGCCTTCGTTAAATATGTCTCGATCCCAAAGACAATTACGCAAAGGGAGCAGAGGATTAATGAACCGGAAGGTACTACATTTGAGAGTTCTTCTCAAGTATGCTCTCGAATGTACTCGCTAAAACCTTGCCAAGCGTTGTCATCTCTGGCTTATTAGAAAGACTATAACCAAGAATGCTCCAGGAGGACTACCCTCCCAACTTCAAAGGATACATTTGGAACAGTTTGAGAGCTTTTGGTCCACCGCGGTAGACATTGCGTGGGGATTGCCGTTGGTAGTGTTGCTCGTAGGAGCGGGGATCTATTTCACTGCGGCTTGCCGTTTTCTCCCTTTTCGCGGTCTCAGACACGCCTTTAATATTCTACGCGGCAAGTATGACAGGGAAGATGACCCCGGCGAAATCAGTCATTTTCAGGCGTTGAGTTCGGCCCTGTCGGCCACTATTGGTATGGGGAATATTGCCGGAGTGGCGATTGCAATTTCCGTAGGCGGACCGGGCGCTATATTCTGGATGTGGATTGCCGGTCTGGTGGGTATGTCTACAAAGTTCTTCACCTGCACCCTGGCTACGATGTACCGAAAAAAAGATGAGAACGGCGTCGATCAGGGCGGGCCGATGTACTACCTCGAGGTTGGATTGGGGAAGTACTTCAAACCGCTGGCCATACTGTTCGCTATCTGCGGCATGATCGGCTGCCTCTCACTTTTTCAAGTCAACCAACTCTCAGGTTTGCTCCATGCCGACTACGGCTGGGATCGCGTTGGCACGGGTGTAGTCTGCATGATTCTGGTCGGGATCGTCATTCTGGGTGGCATCAAACGGGTAGGCGTAGTTGCCGCCAAAGTGGTTCCTGCCATGTTTCTGTTATACATTGGATCGGCGATATTCATCGTACTGGCAAACGCCTCGGCTGTGCCGGATATCTTTGCCTCCATCTTCAAGAGTGCTTTCGGAGGTGAGGCGTTGCTCGGCGGCGGAGCGGGAGTGGCCTTTGCCGAAGTAATGAAAACCGGGATCAGAAGAGCGGCGTTTTCTAATGAAGCGGGTGTTGGTACCGCCCCGATGGCGCATGGTGCGGCCAAAACCAAAGAACCTGTGCGCGAGGGATTGATCGCCATGCTGGGGCCGTTCCTCGATACCAACCTGGTGTGTACACTCACAGCATTGGTGATCCTGAGTTCGGGCGTATTAAGTGGGGAACTCGGCAGTTCCGGTGAAGCGGTGGTTGTGACGGTGAATGCTTTCACAGCGGCTATGGGACCATTCGGTCGGTATCTACTGACGCTGATCGTCGTGTTGTTTTCGGTGTCGACGATGATCTCCTATTCTTACTACAGTCTCAAATGCGCCCGGTATCTTTTTGGGATCAAGGTTGGCGGCTACTATGTCTACGTCTACCTTTTGAGCCTGCCCCTGGCGGCCTGGCTGGGACAGGATACTGTCGTCAATATCATTGACACCTGCTTTGCCCTGATGGCTATTCCAACTCTAACCGGAGCGTTGCTTCTGTCGGGAAAAGTCGTAGCGGCTGTGAAAGACTACTATCAGCGAATGGGTCTGTAGCGTCGTAGCTTGTAGGTCAGTCCGCCTGGGCGGATTGCCCTACTGGGCTAATTTCGGAGGTGATTTTGTGAAGAACGGATATGTCGGGTTCATCTTGCTCGCAGTACTATGTATGCTGTGCTGTGCCATCTGGTCCGAGGTTTGCGCAGGCGAAGACCCACGACTGAGGATTGAATACTTGGAAAACAAGACTGGGTTTGGTGATCAAGGAGATGTCGTTGAAGTTTTCGATACATGGAATGGCTCTTCGTACACCATCGAGAGGGATTACTGGGATGAGCGGAGAACTATGTTCTGCGGTTGCGATAAAGAGCCAGACATTTATGGCAACCCTGGCAAGCGGAAGCTCTCGCTCAAGAATACTGACAATTCGATCCTTAGGGAGCTGCTTAAGCTACACGGGTGGGACCAGGA
Organism: Candidatus Zixiibacteriota bacterium; assembly: GCA_019038695.1. NCBI lineage: Bacteria > Pseudomonadati > Candidatus Zixiibacteriota > Candidatus Zixiibacteriota bacterium. Next base: position 112,387 of record JAHOYZ010000010.1, on the reverse strand, counting down.
TCTCGTCGAGAAGTTCGGCTTCGATTCATACTCGGTTAGCCCATATACGCATTCGTGCTATCCTCCCAAAGGACTGACTGCTCTCATGTATGTTATAGGTATGAGTAGCACTCAAGACCACATGATTGCCATCTGCATTCTTGACGAGATGAACGACACTCTTATCTTCGTCGATTCATGCGATGACAATCGTTCCGGGAACTGCCTCGGGGAGTTTTCCTTAGACTACAAAGGCAAAAATGCATACTACCGGAATGGTGAGTCGGTACTGAGGTTCAATATCGCATCCAGCGCGATAGATACAATCCCTCATGGCGATCGTCCGATCATTCCTCTGAACAGTCCAGAGATAATGGTGTATGATAAGCCGGAGCGGAAACTGAAACTCCTCGACGACCAACTTCGCGTTCGTGCCTGGATTGAAGTTAATTTGAAGTTCGAGAGAACTATCTACTCCTTGGGGGATGACGTATTCATCATCGGCAATATGGCGGGCCGGTCAGGAAGAAAGGCCCCTGTCATGCAACTTGTCTATTATGATTTCAAGGATGGCGAAGTGCGTTGGTTGTTCGACGCCGGCCCCGGTCAGATTCTCAATGTAGAACGGGTGCCGTAGTAGATCATAAGGCTTGCCCTCCTGACGCAAATGTCAGGACCACAAGGGTCCTGAACTACAAAGACTTGGATGATACGTCGCTATTGGATTTATCGCCCTTTGGAGCAACTCCGTTTCCCGGAGTTTCGACGGTGCGTGGCAGAGGCTCATCACAACGGGTGCCATTCTTCTTAATGATTCGGGCCGGTGTTCCTGCTACGGTTGAATTTGACGGCACATCACACATCACGATGAAACTATTGGCTCCGATCTTGACATTATGACCCACCGTGATTGGCCCCAGCAAAGTGGCGGCGGTACCGATGAAAACGTTGTCTCCGAGCGTGGGGTGGCGCTTGTCCGTGTGCTTACCGGTCCCGCCAAGAGTCACATTATGAAAGAGGACGCAGTTCTTCCCGATGATAGTCGTCTCACCAATTACGACACCGGCTCCGTGATCGACAAAGAAACCGGAACCAATCGAAGCTCCCGGATGGATTTCAAGACCGGTCAGGAACCGACCGATTTGAGAGAGCAGCCGGGGGATGAAGGGTATATGCAGTCGGTACAAGATATGAATAAACCGATGTACAAATATCGCGTGAAACCCGGGATAGAGCAGGAACTCAATGTTCTTGCAGGCCGGATCATTGCGAAACGTCGCTTTGATGTCCTCAATGATGGGTAGCATTATTCTCAGCAAATCCTCAGCTCTGGTGGTTTACGTTTCCTCGGCGAACAGGACTGTCGAAAGATAGCGTTCGCCAGTGTCGCAGGCAATCGTTACTACTGTTTTCCCCGGTCCAAGATCACGCGCCACCTGAAGTGCAGCCCAGATAATGGCCCCGGATGATATACCTACCAGGAGTCCTTCTTTCTTAGCCAGATCACGAGCGGTCATAAAAGCAATCTCGTTCTTGACCCGAATTACTTCATCCACTACCGATTTGTCGTAGTTGTCAGGAACAAATCCAGCTCCGATACCCTGGATCGGATGTGGTCCCGGATCGCCGCCGGAAAGCACAGGAGACTGATCCGGCTCGATGGCAAAAACCCGGCAATCATATTTATCCTTAACAGCGCGCCCTGCACCGCTGATTGTTCCTCCAGTGCCCACTCCGGCGACAAAGGCGTGCAAAGGGATATCGCCGAGATCCTCGATAATTTCCACCCCGGTAGTCAGTCGATGAATCTTCGGATTGGCAGGGTTTGAGAACTGCTGTAACTGGAAGTAGCCGTCCTTGGCGCCGAGTTCCTCGGCTTTGGCAATGGCTCCCTTCATCCCCTCGGGACCGGGCGTGAGGACCAACTCGGCGCCATACATTCTCAGGAGCGACCGGCGTTCGAGACTCATCGTCTCCGGCATTGTGAAAACACATTGATAACCACGCGTCGCAGCCACCATGGCGATTCCGATACCGGTATTACCCGAAGTTGGTTCTACAATTTTAATTCCGGGACCGAGCTTGCCAGCCTTTTCGGCGGCATCAATCATGGCTACTGCTATCCGGTCCTTCACTGATCCACCCGGATTGAAACTCTCCATTTTGACATACACGGTGGCGTCCCGGTCGGAGGTCAATCGATTGAGGCGGATCAAAGGTGTTCTGCCTACAGCCTCAGCAATATTGTCGAATATCATAATACACTCCTATCTACATAATATCGAACCAACCGGGGATTTCCCTTACACCGAATCACCAGTAATCACAGTCCGCAGATGGTATTAATCTTATACTTAATAAACAACATAATAAGTCCATGTTTGTTCCCAACCCAGGGGTGGGTCAATTCCCTCTTGATTTGGTGAGATACGCTCACTATTATGCAATTGATGACTATTGCTAAACACCATCTGACCGGATCGGAAGAAATCAAGCCGGTATTACGTCTGGCCGACGGTCGGCAACTTGGGCTGTCACGGCCTCTGGTGATGGGGATTCTCAACGTTACTCCGGATTCTTTTTCCGATGGCGGGCGTTTTTCTTCTGAGGACGAAGCTGTGGCTGCTGCTTGTCGAATGGAAGATGAAGGGGCAGACATTATTGATATTGGTGGTGAATCGAGCCGTCCGGGTGCCGAGCCGGTGTCTCTTGATGAGGAATTGCAACGGGTGATACCGGTAATCGAGGCGATCCACAAACGGTCGCAAATACCGATTTCCATCGACACCTACAAATCCCAGACAGCCAAAGCAGCGCTTGAGGCGGGGGCAGTCATGGTCAACGACATCTCCGCTCTGCGATTCGATCCGGACATGGCGGCTATACTCGCCAAAGCGAGTGGACCGGTCATTCTTATGCATATGTTGGGAACGCCTCTTGATATGCAACAGGCTCCTTCGTATCTGAATTGCGTCGAGGAAATCGCGGCTTTTTTTGAGGAACGGATCGAGTCTTGTCATAACGCTGGAATTAACAAGTCACGATTGATTCTGGACCCGGGTATTGGCTTTGGCAAACGGTTGTCCGACAATATTGATATATTGGCCGGGGTACGGCGGTTCACTTCGTTTAGATTGCCAATCCTGATTGGGGCCTCTCGCAAGTCATTCATCGGCATGTTGCATCCCAGCGACAAAACCGCCGATAAGCGGACAGGCGGCTCCATCGCGGCGGCTGTAACGGCCGTGATCAATGGGGCTGCAATAGTTCGCGTTCACGATGTCGCTCTCACGGTTGAGGCGCTGAAAGTGACGCAGGCAGTAAGAGAGACAGTATGACGGTATTCAGTTACGAGTTTATCAAGTTTGGTCTGAAGGACGTTTTCGATGTCTTGCTGGTATCGTTTATCATATATCAGGCCTTCAAGCTGGTAAAAGGTACTCGCTCGGCGCAGATCATCATCGGGCTGGGGTTGATCTTCGGCGTGGCCTTTATTGCCTACTGGTTCCAACTGGAAGGGGTCACCTGGTTGTTCTCCAACCTGGCTACGTTCGGCCTGATCGTGCTGGTGATTGTCTTTCAACCGGAACTTCGTGGGGTATTGGCTCAACTTGGACAGAATCGCCTCCTGCGGCGGTTTGTTATGCTCGAACGACGACACACAGTCGAGGAGGTTTCTCGTGCCGTACTCAGACTTTCGGAGTTGCGCTATGGAGGGTTGATTGTCATTGAGCGTCGTACGGGGTTGCGGAACTTTGCGGAGACTGGCAAGGGGCTCAACTCGGAGTTGTCCTTCGAACTGTTGGTTACGCTTTTCACTCCCTATACACCCTTACACGATGGCGCTGTGATCGTTTCGGGCGAGTTTGTCACTGCGGCGGCAGCTTCTCTACCGTTGACTACCAATCCACGCTTCCGCAAACTATATGGGATGAGGCACAAGGCGGCTATTGGCGTCTCTGAGGTCTCAGACGCGGTCGTGGTTGTCGTATCAGAAGAGACCGCCGGTATCTCTATCGCCCATGAGGGAGCACTGGAGACCGACATCAAGAAAGCAGAATTCCGGGACCGGCTGGCTAAGTATCTTGCCCGCTAATCCTGCAAGACCGGGGCGATCATCTTGACTAATCCGTATCGGGGACGTATGTTCACGGTCCGAAGAATGGCTGACAAAAACTCTATGGACGGTGGCGCGAGCAACTTCCTATGCACGACCTGAATACAATCCGAAACTTCTCGATTATCGCCCACATTGATCATGGCAAATCCACGCTGGCGGATGGGCTTCTTAAGGCTACCGAGACTCTTTCCAAACGCCAGATGCGGAACCAGGTATTGGACTCGATGGACCTGGAACGGGAACGTGGGATCACAATCAAAGCGCACGCTATCCGTCTGGAATACCATTCTGCAGACGACAAGGTCTACCGCTTCAACCTGATTGATACGCCCGGCCATGTCGATTTTACCTACGAAGTGAGCCGGTCACTGGCTGCCTGCGAGGGGGCTATTCTGGTTGTTGATGCTTCCCAGGGAATCGAGGCGCAAACTCTGTCGAATCTGTACCTGGCGATGGATAACGATCTGGAAATTCTTCCGGTGGTCAACAAGATCGATTTACCCAATGCTCAGCCTGACAAGGTGGTTGCTGAACTGGTGGATTTACTGGGCTGTACTCCAGATTCCGTGCTTCGTTGTTCAGCCAAGATGGGAACCGGTGTTGATGAACTGCTTGAGACTATTGTGAGGGTTATTCCTCCGCCCAAGGGAGACCCGGAGGCGCCGCTGCAAGCGATGGTCTTTGATTCTGTCTATGACAGCTACCGGGGAGCTATGCCGCTGGTAAGGATTATCAATGGAACGTTGCGTCAGGGTGATCGCGTTCGGTTTATGTCAACCAGCAAGACTTACGAGGTCGATGAAACCGGGTTCCTGCAACTGGGCTTGTTTCCTCAAGAGATGATTTCGGCCGGTGATGTAGGTTATCTTTTCGCCTCTATCAAACAAGTGACTGACACCAAAATTGGGGATACCATTACTATCGTCGATCGGCCGGCCAACGAACCGCTTGGCGGATTTGTTGATGTTAAGCCAATGGTTTTCTCCGGGCTGTATCCGGCCATCGCCGAGGATTTCTCTCAGCTTCGTGAGGCATTGGATAAACTCAAGCTCAATGATTCCTCGCTGGTGTTTACCCCGGAGTCTTCGACAGCTCTGGGGTTTGGGTTCCGGGTCGGGTTTCTCGGATTGCTGCACATGGAAATCATTACCGAACGATTATCCCGTGAATACGGACAGACGATTATCAATACGGTCCCGAATGTTGAATATCACGTCCATACGACCGATGGAAACATGCTGAAAGTTGACAACCCGGCACTGATGCCGTCCCCGCAGGAAATGGAAAAGATCGAAGAGCCGTTTGTTGATTCACAGATAATTGTTCCCGCGGATTACATCGGCCCCATAATGCGACTGGCCACGGAACGTCGCGGTGAATATAAGACTACGGAATATCTTTCACCTACTCGGGCGAGCCTCACCTATGTCTTTCCCCTGTCGGAAATAATTTTCGATTTCTACGACCGGCTGAAATCTGTCAGTCGCGGTTATGCGTCGTTTGATTATGATCTGCCTTTCTATCGCCGGTCGGACTTGGTCAAGCTTGATATTCTGGTCAACGGTGATCCAATTGATGCTTTGTCAGTAATAATCCATCGCGAGAAGGCTTATCGCTGGGGGCGGGAACTTAACGAAAAACTGCGTCAGCTCATCCCGCGCCAGATGTACGAGGTTATCATTCAGGCATCTATCGGTAGCCGGATTGTCAGCCGTGCCACCGTCAAGCCGTTGCGAAAAAATGTCACGGCCCGATGCTACGGTGGTGACATCACGCGCAAACGTAAGCTCCTCGAAAAGCAAAAAGAGGGCAAAAAGCGCATGAAACAGTTCGGCAAAGTGGAGATCCCCCAGGAAGCCTTCCTGGCCGCCCTCAAGATCGAACGATGAGGAGTAAGACCGCGTTCAGTTTTATCATGCCGAGCGGAGTCGAAGCATGACATCGAATATCCCTGCGGTTAGTCTGGAGCTTTGTACTCCATCAACTTCCACACGTTGATCTCGACATACGATTCGGTCTGCGTAGCATTGTCATATTTGATTTTGTTTTCAATAGCTTGCACCATCCCCACATCCGGTACCAGCCAAACAGATGTGCGGATATAGCTCCAGTTGATGATCATGGAAGGATAGAAGATGCTTTCGATCCGAACGGCGTTCGGGAACGCTTTCTCTCCCACTTCCACCGGACCAACTGAGATCACCTCGCTCACGTGATCGGTTCGTCCCCAGCTGTCGGTCCACCTCCATTGCATGGGGATTTCAAACGGATACTTATATATGATGCGTTCGAAATCAAAGAAGCCGCGGTTGACAATAACGACCGAATCACCATTGATGCTCACGAGGCACGTATCATTGGGAGGCAGAATGCCAATGAAGGTGTAGACACTGTCGCCAATCTGGTAGACTATTGTATCCAGCACCCCGTGATAATCAAGTACCCACATGGTAGCCGGCTTGCCGTTCGCACCCGTTGTATCAAGAACAATATTCACGTCAACGATGGTGGTATCGAATTCCTTCACTCGATTGAGTTCATACTTCCAGTGCCACCCAATCTCGTTCGGGAAATCAATTGCAACCTCCCCCGGGCCGGTGGGATCATCCGAACAGGAAAGCATACAACCCAAAGATACAATAACCAATGAACAGAGGAGAACAAGGGACTGTGATTTCACAACATACCTCACCATCGAGAATCGTTTCAAAGACAGTTATTAAAAAACCCGGCTAAAGGGATGGTGTCAAGGTTCTTCTCGTGGGCAGCACTAAAGGCCTGTGAATATTGAGGAGAAACTGAGCCAGTTTGACCTGTTGGTCCTTGACGAGACTGGCTTATCAATACTACCATACTACCGAGAACCACGACGTGTGTAGCGATTCGAGGCTCCTTCAGAATGAGGACAAGATGAAAGCAATCAACCCTGCTACCGGCGAACTAATCAAAGAATATCAGGAGCACAGCCCCGAGGAAATCAAGCAGATCATTTCCGATACTGACGAAGATTTTCACACTTGGCGAGAAACATCGTTCTCGCACCGCAGTCAATTGATGCATCTGGCTGCTGAGGTCCAGCGCGAGAACAGAAACAAGTACGCCGAGATAATGACTCTGGAAATGGGCAAGACGATCACCGAGGCTTTGGCTGAGGTCGACAAGTGTGCCTGGGTTTGTGATTTCTATGCCGACAATGCTGAGCGTTTCCTGGCCGATGAAGAGATCGAATCAGACGCCAGCCGCAGTTTGGTAGCTTTTGAGCCGCTTGGGATTGTGCTGGCGGTGATGCCGTGGAATTTCCCCTTCTGGCAAGTGATGCGGTTTGCCGCTCCAGCCCTGATGGCCGGCAACGCGGGAGTTCTCAAGCACGCCTCGAATGTGCCCGGTTGCGCGTTGGCGATTGAAGAAATATTCCGTGAGGCTGGTTTCCCGAAGAATTTATTCAGAACGCTTCTCATTCCTGCTCGAATGGTTGAGGCGGTCATCACGAACCAACTCGTCAAAGCTGTCACTCTTACCGGCAGCGAACCAGCCGGGCAACAAGTTGCATCTACTGCCGGACGGATGATCAAAAAGTCTGTACTGGAACTGGGTGGATCGGATCCATTTGTAGTGCTTGAAGATGCCGATCTTGACACGTGTGTGACGACTTCGGCAACGGCGAGGATGATTAACCAGGGGCAGAGCTGTATAGCGGCCAAACGGTTTATCGTAGTTGAGTCACTGGTTGAGGAGTTTGCATCGCGGCAGGCAGAAATACTGTCATCCATGAAAATCGGTGACCCACTGGACCCAACTACCCAGGTTGGACCGTTGGCTCGGATGGATTTACTGGAAGAACTTGATGATCAGGTGCAGCGGTCAATTAAAGCTGGTGCGCGCCTGCTGTGTGGCGGCAAACGCGCCGATCTTCCCGGTGCTTATTACCTGCCGACAGTGTTGACCAACGTTAGGCCGGGGATGGCCGTCTATAGCGAGGAGACGTTTGGACCTGTCTCGGCGGTCATTAGCGTCAAGGACACCGATGAGGCGATTCGTGTTGCCAATGATTCCCCGTTCGGTTTGTCATCGAGTGTCTGGTCGCGAGATCTCCACCGGGCCGAGTCTGTCGCTCGGCGGATTGAGGCTGGCGCGGTGTTTGTCAACGGAATGTCCAAATCAGACCCGCGACTGCCGTTTGGTGGTATCAAGACATCAGGTTATGGTCGGGAACTATCACACTACGGAATCAAGGAGTTTGTCAATATCAAGACGATCTGGATTGCCTGATTGCACTCTAAGAACGATAGGTGATGAGGAACTATGAGGAAACAGTGGTTATTTACAGTCGTGTTTTCAATAATCATCGCAGGAGGATGTACAAATATGAATCAGCAGTCTAATGTTAATGCCGAAATTGAGCAGATTCAAACCGTCATCCATTCCAGTATCGGCTGGGCGGCGAATAAGGACAAGGAATTGCTATTTGGTTGTTTTGCCGATGACAAGGAGTTGTTCTACTTCTGTCCTCGAGATGATGGCACGATCCATGGCCGTCAAGCCTTTGTCAATCTAACAGAGTCATTTTTCATGGCAGAGGAATTCAAGGCAGTCAGTTATGAAATCAAGGACCTCCATGTGAATCTCTCTCGGTCTGGTGATGTGGCCTGGTATCATGCCCGTCTGGATGACTACAACGAATGGCAAGGTCAAACCGCCAATTGGGAGGATGTTCGTTGGACTGGTGTACTTGAGAAGCGCAATGCCCGATGGGTCATAGTGCAAATGCACTTTTCGTCACCGACTGACCGTTCTTCCGATGATGAAGCGAGCTAAAAAAGGATGGGATCCTCGAATCCGGGGAAAGGCGGTGCTGTAGACATATGCTTCCCCTTGCAGAGGTGCTGAAGAAGGTTCGAAGGAACTTATCTCCTCTTGAATAGTTGTACATGATACTGTTTTGAATGAGACTGTCCTGAACAATTAGTCTTGGAGTTTGTGGCGCTATAAACTGAGTATTCTGCGATCCATTGATTGACAGCAGTCAGTGGTAATAGTAGAGTTGTAGCGCGTTTACGGTTACTGAAAGGAAACTTATGAAACTACCAGCCAGGATAACGTTGTCACTACTGATACTTGTGGCCGGTTTTTTGGGTATGTGGGCATTGCTAAGCCTGAAGTCAGGAACGCCCAAGCGGTCACCGGAGATTCGAACGAAGATGGTCGAAACCGTGATTGTCCAGTTACAACCCGTTCAGACCAGGATTATTACCTACGGAAGGGTTACCAGTTCTCAACCAGTGTTGCTTCATGCTGAGGTTGCCGGTACCCTTCAGCCGGGGACAGTTCCTTTCAAGCCGGCCCAGTCCTTTTCAAAGGGTGATTTGCTGGTGGAAATCGATGATCGCCAGGCTCACCTCAATTTGAATAGTATGTTAAGTGACTTAATGACGGCCTTGGCTACAGTTCTTCCTGAGATCAAAGTTGATTTTCCAGACGAATATCAAGTATGGCAGGATTACTTCAATTCTTGTCAGTTCAACAAGAAGATTGCGCCTCTTCCGGAGACAAGCAATCCGAAGGTTAAACTGTTTCTATCCAGGTTCAATGTCCACAAGTTGTACTTCTCTGTTCGCAATCTGGAGATTCTGCTCGACAAGCACTATTTCTACGCTCCTTTTGACGGCTCAATCGTATCGGCCAACTTGCGGGTTGGCTCTTCGGTTCGAATCGGTACCCTGCTGGGGGAGATCATCAACCTTGAGCAGATGGAAATAGCGATGCCGGTGGAAGCTAAGGACATCCAATGGATTGATCGACAGCAATTGATTACGTTCACTTCAACCGAGATCCCGGGTCAATGGACTGGGAGCATTACACGGACAGGAAGTGACATTGACACCCGCTCACAGACTGTACAAGTATTTGTATCTATGAACAATGGACCGGGAACCGCATTGTTGAATGGGACTTTCCTTGAGGCGCGTATCCCTGGTCATAGCATCGACAATGCCTATGCTGTCCCGCCCAGAGCGATATATGAAGACAGGTATGTTTATCTGATTGCCGATGGTAAGTTGGAACGCAGCCCTATTACGATTGTCCGCCGGGAACCCGACCGGGTCATCATTGATAATGGCGTCAAGAACGATGACACGCTGGTAGTGGAAATTATGCAGGGAGTAGCTCCGGGAATGCCGGCCCGTCCGCGCACAATGTCAAATGAAAATCGGGGACACTGATGCAGAGAGTGGTTGCCTACCTAATACGGTATCCCATCTGGGTGACCGTTCTCATGTCCGGCGTTCTGTTGTACGGGGCGTTGGCGCTATCACAGATGCGCTTTTCCTTCTTTCCGGAAAGTCAACCCAAAGTCATAAGTGTTGAGGTTGTCTATCCAGGCGCTGCCCCGGAAGAAGTTGAAGAGGGAGTAATCCTCAAGATAGAAGAGAATCTCGACGGTCTGCAGGGAGTAGAACGGGTTACGTCTGTTTCGCGGGAAAATTCGGGTGTTGTTACTGTGGAGTTGGTTCTGGGGTCGGACATCGACAAGGTTCTGGCCGATATCAAGAACGCGGTTGATCGGATCAACTCTTTCCCCGCAGATGCCGAGAAGCCGGTTATCTACGAACAGAAATTTCGTTCTCGATCACAGTCGATTGGACTCTATGGTGAAACGAACCGGCACAACCTGAAATACATGGCTGAGGAACTGCGTGACGAATTGCTGGCTACCGATGAGATTTCTCAGGTCACTCTCGCAGGTCTTCCGGCGCTCGAGTTTTCAATCGAAGTCTCCGAAGCGGACATGCGTCGTTATCAATTGACGTTCGATGAAATCCGTCAGGCTGTCGGTCAGAGCAATGTTAATATCTCCAGCGGCAAAATTGACAGTGACGATGAAGAGATACTTATCCGTGCCTGGGGGAGAGACTACTATGCCGATGATCTGCTGGATATTCCGGTTCGCGGTAATCCCGACGGCACTGTTATTCATTTAAGGGACGTTGCTACTGTCAGGGAACAGTGGGCGGATGTTCCAATCAAGTCGTATTACAACGGCCAGTACACAGTTGTACTTGATATCAACCAGACCGAGGATGAGGATATTCTGGCAATCGCTGATCGGACCAATAAGATTGTGGACCGGTTCAATGAAACTCACGAGACTGTGAAGGTCGCGGTTCTCCGGGACTTGACCATACCACTTAACCAGCGTATCACGTTGCTGGTCAAGAATGGGTTGATCGGGCTGGTCCTGATAATGATCTGTCTTGGTTTTTTCCTAAATTTGCGACTCTCGTTTTGGGTGGCAGCAAGTATCCCCTTTTCATTCGCAGGGATGTTCATTATTGCCAACGCCGCCGGGATCACGGTCAACATCATGAGCCTGATGGGTATGATCATAGTGGTGGGTATTTTAGTTGATGATGCCATCGTTGTCGGAGAGAATGTCTTTGCTCACTTTGAACGTGGTAAACCTGCGCTGCAGGCGGCAATTGATGGTACGATGGAGGTGATTGCGCCGGTTTTTACGTCAGTCATGACTACGATTATTGTCTTCATGGGGATGTTCTACCTTGAAGGTAACATGGGTGAGATGATCTGGCAGGTAGCCCTGGTAGTCATCGCCTCGCTTCTTTTTTCGCTGGTCGAAGCATTTCTTATCCTACCGTCGCATCTGGCTCACTCCAGGGGGCTGAAACCCCAGAGGAACATTCCAGCAATTCGTGAAAAGATAGAAAAAGTCATCAAGCATTTTACCTATCAAATATATGCTCCGGTACTGAGGGCCGCGTTGCGGCGAAAGTGGATGGTGTTAGTAATGCCATTGGCTGCTGTTATGATCACGGTTGGTTTGCTGGGCGGTGGTCTTATCGGGGTTACTTTCTTCCCGAATGTTGATGGTGATGAATTCCCGATCAATATCTCTCTTGTGGCCGGACGGCAGGAGGTAGACACTGATGCAATTCTGGCGACAATAGAAGATGTCTGTTGGGAAGTTAATGAAGAGCTGAAGAACGAGCGAGATGATGGACTTGATGTTATCGTATCTATTAAACGAGATATCGGCAGTAATGATTTTGGGGAAACTGGTAGTCACGCCGGTCGCCTGTTTCTTCGCCTTCTCGATGGCGAACAGAGAGGGATGGAGAGTTTCGAAGTAGCTCGTCGCATCCAAAAGGCTGTGGGGCAGGTGCCTGAGGCACAGAATATTACTTTTGGGAAGAGCGGGCATTTCGGTAAGGCGGTTTCGGTAAGTCTTCTGGGAAATGATGTTGAACAACTGGCCAAGGCCGCTTCGTTGCTTAAGACCGAACTGGAGGACTTCACGTCGTTGAAGGATGTCACCGATAGTGATCAGAGAGGTCGTCGGGAAATCGACATTGCTTTGAAGCCCCGCGCTCATGCTTTGGGGCTGACGTTGCAGGAAGTTGTCGGGCAGGTACGTCAGGGATTCTTCGGACAGGAAATTCAGCGAATTCAACGTGGTCGGGATGAGATAAAGGTGTGGGTGCGTTACAGCCCTGAGGATCGGGCAGCCCTTGGGATTCTGGATCAGATGCGTATCCGCACTCCCAATGGAACTGAGTACCCCTTTAGCGAACTGGCTGAGTACACGATTGAGCGTGGCCTTACACAGATAAACCATCTGAATCGGAAACGCGAGATCAAGGTTGAAGCTAACCAGGCAAACGTCAAAGATGATTTGCCGCCGATTCTGGCCGAGATTGAAGAGGAAGTTCTACCTCGTGTGCTAAGCCAGGTACATGGAGTTACTGCCCTGTTTGAAGGACAGTCACGGGAACAGAAAAAAATGATGACTTCCATGCGGAACGCCTTCTCAGTGGCTTTCCTTAGTATGTTTATCCTGATAGTCCTGGTGTTCCGCTCATATGCTCAGGCTGGCATCATTTTCTCGCTAATCCCCATAGGCGTTCTGGGTGCAATTTGGGGACATGGAATCCAGGGATTGCAAATAAGCATGCTGTCTGCGACCGGGATGATGGCTTTAGCCGGGATTATCATCAACGATAGTATTGTATTTGTTGACCAGATCAATCGCTTCCTTCGTGAAGGTCAGAAAGTCAAGGAGGCGGTGTTCAATTCGGGAATCGCCCGTTTGAGGCCAATTCTGCTGACAACTCTTACGACTTCTCTGGGGATGGCGCCCCTTATTATGGAGACAAGTAAACAGGCACAGTTCCTGATACCGATGGCGGCGGCGGTTGCCTACGGGTTAGTGTTTGGCACTTTGATTTTGTTGATTGTTCTGCCAGCAACATTTTTGGCTTTCAACAGTATCAGGGTAAGGTTTGCCGGTATATTATCGGGTGGACCAGTGACGGCAGAATCGGTTGAACCGGCAGTGAAGGAGTTAGCCATAATGATTGATAGTCCTATCCAAGTTAAGGATGTTGGCCATGTTTAGACTACTGTTACTCCCGGCTGTACTGTTGGCAGTCTCTCTCAGCGCTGAACCAATGATGACGCTGGAGGAGGCAATAGCCCTGGGCTTGAAAAATAGTTATAACATTAAAGTAGCGCGCAACCAGGCGCAAATGGCAGACAACAACAAGGGGCTGGGGTTGGCTGGCTTCCTGCCGACAGTAGATGCGTCCGGTGGCTATAGGTTGACCAACGGCGATTTGGAGATAGACCTGCCACCTTCCAGTGCTGAATCTGAGAAAGAAAACTTAACCGCCGAATTGTCTCTTCGCTGGACACTTTTTGACGGCTTCAGGATGTTTGTCGATCGCAAAAAGTTCAACGAGTTGGCCCGGATGGGTGAGTACCAGGCCAGAAATCAGATTGAGGGTTCGATTGTAAACATCTCCAGAGCCTATTTCAACCTGGTTCAGCAGGAACGGCTGCTGCAGGTGGCTAGTGATACACGTGACCTCTCGGAGGCACGCCTGAGACGGGAACGTATACGAAATGAACTCGGCGGCTCTTCCTCAACCGACTTCCTCCACGCTCAGGTGGCTTTCAATTCTGATCAGTCGACTCTTCTCAGCCAACAGTTACTGGTGAATATCGCTCGCCAACAGCTTAACGTTCTTCTTGGGCAAGACCCGGCCACATCATATTCTGTTAGTAATGAGATCCTCATACCAGAATTGTCGCTGGACTATACGCAAGTACACGACTTGGCGTTGGAACATAATAGCAGTCTAAAGGCAGCCGAGCTGAGCGAGAAAATCACCGGTCGTGATGTACAAAAAGCAAGTTCATCATTCCTGCCAAACTTGTCTGCGTATGCAAACTACGGCTACTCCGACGAAACTGCCAACAGCACGGCAGGGCTGAATCCGGGTCTCGATGTCGGTACTCAAACCACTAGTACCACTGTTGGTCTGTCGCTATCTCTAAATCTGTTTAACGGAAGGCGCAACAGGATAGAGCTGCAAAATGCAAAGATTGAAGCCGTCAACCAGGCGTTGGTTCTGCGTGACGCCAGGAATCGTCTGATCGGACTCGTTTGTGAAACTTTCGACACATATCACCAGAGGATGGAAGTCATTACTCTAGAGGCACAGAACGCTGAAACTGCTCAACAGAATCTTGATTTGCAAAAAGAACGTCAGGAACAGGGGATTGTTAATTCGCTTGAGTTTCGAGATGCCCAGTTAAGTTTGACGAAAGCGCAAACTTCTTTGATTACTGCTCGCTATCAGGCACGCATTTCCCGCCTGGAGATAGAACAACTCATCGGTTCGCTGGAGATTGATTAACCGAGCTGTACTAAACAATACTTGATTTGACAGTCGTCTACATCTTCAGTGTTGACTTCAGTGCCTAATCTAATCCATCAGTAAAAGTCGCCATCGGGTTATGTCCCCGACCGTCAATGTAGGACGGAGATTCCTTATGATGTTAACCTTAGACACTGAAGTTTGATACCAAACTCTATTTGGACACCCCTTTTCGACCACACAGCGATACCAGTAACTCGCTGGATAGTAGCGGGGTTTGAGGGACCGGTAGAGCGAAAAAGTCCTTTGCATTTTGTCCGGTATAGCTGTAACTTCCTGCGGGCGAAAGTGGCGGAATTGGCAGACGCGCTGGATTTAGGATCCAGTTCCGAGAGGAATGGGGGTTCGAATCCCCCCTTTCGCACCAAATAATATTGGCTGGATCGACTCGATCTGGCCAGCATATTTGCCATCAGAATTTGGTGGCTGGGTTATTTCAGAAGATGGCGATCATTGCCAAAAGAGGTAGAGAGTGAAAGTAGAAATCAAGAAAGTTGAAGAACTCGTCCACGAGGTTCTAATCGAAGTCGAGCCCGAACTGGTCAATGAGAAACTCGAGGCTCAATTTGCCGAAGTACGCAAAGAGGCCAGGATCGACGGCTACCGCAAAGGCAAGGTTCCGATGAGCCGTATAAAATCGGACTTCGGCGATAAGGTCAAAGAAGACGTGGCCGATCAGGTCATCAAGGCCACTTTTCCGGATGCCCTGCGCGACAAGGACCTGCGTGTCGCAACTACGCCTTCTATTACTGAACTCAACTACACCGACGAAGGGGGCATGAACTACAAGGCAAGGATTGAAGTTTATCCTGAAATCGAGAACATTGATACAGACGGTTTGAAAGTTACAACCGTCGATTTCGAGATCACCGATGAAGAGGTCGATGGTGCCGTTGAGCAGGTTCGCAAATCCTATGCTGACTATCGTGATGTCGAACGCCCGGCCAAGGATGGGGATGTCGTAACTGCTGATCTGACAAAGATCTTTGATCCCAAGATGATCCTCCAGGAAGATGGTTTCCCCGGCTCAGTAATTGACCTGTCGAGTCCCCAGACGGTCAAAGAGTTCAAGGAGCAGATCCCTGGAATGAAAGCCGGCGATGAAAAGGAAATCGAAGTCAACTACGATGAAGACTACCCTGACAAGAAATTCGCCGGGGCGCAGATCAAGTACCAGGTCAAAATAGGGGCAGTACAGGAACAGCTCCTGCCCGAGTTTGACGATGCTCTGGCCAAAACGACAGGCGCAGCCGAGACAGCTCTCGAATTGCGCATGAAAATTCGAGAAGACATCGGCCGCCAGAAAGAGAACGAATTACGGCGTCACCAGAAGGGTGAGATCATTCGTCAACTCTGCCAGAAGAACGAGGTCCCAATTCCCCTCGGGCTGATCAACGAGTATCTTGGAGCAATGGTGGAGGATGTCCGCCAGAAGAATCCTGATCTGGATGAAGCGGAGATACGCAACGCCTATCAGGGTGTAGCGGTGAACACTTTACGCTGGAACATGTTGTTCAATGAAATTGCTCATCGAGAAAGCATTGAAGTTTTGCCTTCGGATACCGAAAAGGTCATAAAGGGCTTTGCCGAACAGTACCATATGACAGAGGAGAAGGCCAAGGATGTTCTCCAGAAGACCGGCAAAGCAGAATCGATTCGCGATACACTGATGGAGGAAAAAGTCATAGACCTGCTGAAAAGCAAAGCTGAGGTCGTTAAGGTCGATCCAGCCGACCAGAACAAGGACAGTTGAACAAAATTCAGATGAGTAAGAAAACCCATGGATGACAAGATTTTTGCCAATCATCTCGTGCCAATGGTGGTCGAGCAGAGCGGGCGCGGAGAACGAGCCTACGATATTTTCTCCCGACTGCTCAAGGACCGCATAATTTTCATAGGCACCCCTATCGACGATAACGTGGCCAATTTGGTCATTGCCCAACTACTGTTTCTGGAAGCTGAGGACCCCGAAAAAGATGTCTATATCTACATCAATTCTCCGGGCGGTTCGGTTACAGCCGGAATGGCTATCTATGACACAATGAAGTTTGTCAAGCCTGACATCGCTACGACTTGTATGGGCATTGCCGCTTCGATGGGCGCATTTCTGCTGTCGGCCGGAACCAAGGGAAAACGTGCCGGTCTGCCTAATAGCCGAGTCATGATCCATCAGCCGATGGCCGGTACACAGGGACAGGTCTCCGATATCGTCATAATGACCGAAGAGTTCACCAAGACCAAGAAACGCCTCAACGAGCTTTTGGTGGAACACACGGGCCAGCCCCAGGAAAGAATCGAAAAAGACACCGATCGCAATTTCTTCATGTCCGCCGATGAAGCAAAAGAGTACGGACTGATCGATAAAGTGTACGAGTTCAAACACGCGGAGAAGAAGTAACGTCCGATTGGTGGGTCAATATTGCCCGCTAATTGTTGCCGGCAACCTGCACCATCGGACGGTCAGGAGAAGGCCTCATGCCCAAGGAATCAAATAAGTCTCGTCGTCCGCAGCGCTGTTCATTCTGCGGCAAGCCGGCGAGTGAAATCAAGCGACTCTTTTCCGGTTACGAATCGTATATTTGCGACGAGTGTGTGGAGCTGTGTAACGACTTGCTCCAGTCCACACCCGATGATGGTTCCCCCGGTGAGATCCCGGCAATACCTCCCCCAACTGAGATTAAGAATCATCTTGATCAATACGTGATCGGTCAGGAATTTGCCAAGAAGACTGTCGCGGTCGCCGTGTACAATCACTACAAGCGCATCAACGCCCTGTCCAAACGTCCTTCTTCACCGGAATTGCATAAGGAGGACGATGTTGATCTCGAAAAATCCAACATTCTCCTGATCGGCCCCACCGGTACCGGCAAGACGCTGATGGCAAGGACTCTGGCAAAATTCCTCAAGGTGCCATTTACGATTGCCGACGCGACTGTTCTGACCGAAGCTGGATATGTCGGGGAAGACGTGGAAAATATTCTCGTGCGACTCTACCAGGCCGCCAACTGCAATCAGCAGAAGACCGAACGCGGGATAATTTATGTGGACGAGATCGACAAGATTTCACGGCGCGATGCAAACCCCTCCATTACCCGTGATGTCTCAGGGGAAGGTGTACAACAGGGGTTGCTCAAGATTCTCGAAGGTACGGTAGCCAATATCCCTCCCAAGGGAGGGCGCAAACATCCCGAGCAGTCGTTTGTGCCGATTGATACGAGTAACATTCTGTTTATCTGTGGCGGAGCCTTCGATGGCCTGGGCCAGACTATTGCCCGCCGTATTGGCAAGAAGCAGGTTGGTTTCGATGCCGAGAAGAGTTTCGTTGATAAAGATGCCCCGGATATTTTTGATAATGTCACTCCGCCCGACCTGATAAGCTATGGTCTTATTCCTGAGATGGTTGGGCGTCTGCCGGTGACAGCCGCTTTGCGCCCTCTGGACAAGGAAGCATTGCTGAGTATTCTTACTGAGCCGAAAAACGCGCTCACCAAGCAGTACTCCAAGCTACTGAGTATGGACGGGGTTGAGCTGACCTTCGAACCGGAGGCGCTCCAGGCGGCAGTCAATATCGCCGAGGAACGGAAGACAGGCGCACGGGCGTTGCGGTCGATTCTCGAAAGGGCCATGCTGGATATTATGTATGAGGCTCCCACCATGGACCAGGTGTCCAATGTGACAATCACCGCCGAGACAATCACTGAAGGTGCCAAAGCCAAAGTTACGAAGCACACAGGCAAGAAAAAAGCCAGCTGAGGAAAATTGCCCACGTAGAAGTTTCGTCCGACTGTCTATGTCGCTAGAGGGAGCACGGGGCTCCTGCCCTACTCCACCTTCATCGGTTGGCGTTGCCAGTAGGTCAACGAACGCCAAACCCACTCAGCCGGTCCGAAGAGAAAATGCTTCAGCCAGATTGGACTGACCACCAATTGTAGAATCCAGATAGCAACTACGAATCCGAACAAACCGAAACGCTCAATCTGGCCAAACAGCCCCAGGCCGTAACCGTAGAATATCGTCGTGCAAATTATTGTATGAGTTAGGTAATTTGACAGTGCCATACGACCGACAGCGGCCAGACGGCGAGTAAGACCGGTCAGCCAGCCTTTCTTGCAGAGAATCATCACTACCCCAACGTGCGCCAGAGCGACCATGATGCTGCCCACATAGTTGAAATGGTTGCCAATCATGAAGCGGTAAATGAAATCGAAATTGTGCTCAATGAGAGAACCCATTCCGTAACCCACGAGGGGTAAACCAATCCCATACCCCAGGACAATACAAATCGTGTAGAAGGACAGCGATCGCTGCGCCGAAAACACACCCAGCTTCATCAATCCCATCCCTAACAGCATAAGTCCGGCCACTCGCCAGAATATCATAAATATCAATGCCTGGGTCTGCATCATGAGAGTAAACGGGGCACGATGGGTAAGAATCTTCAAGAATCCGCTCTGGTAGGCTTCGATATCGGTGGCTATTTCCTCTGGCGAGGGGTTGAAGGATTGGTTCATCGCCGCCCAGACCTCAACCCAGCCCTCCTGCTCGGGTGTCAATGTCTCTCCGTTCTCTCTGGCGGTTTCTATCTCAATCACTGCGTCACCAAGATTGCCTAACATGACTCCTGCCCCCACTTGAGTCAGAATACCAAGACTCAGAATGCATACGCCAAGTATAATCAACAGCCTGGCCGAGCGCCGTCGCAACAGATAAATGACCAACCCGCAGATAGCATAGGGAAAAAGAATGTCGCCATACCAGAGAAGATAACCATGCGCGAGACTGATTATTAGCAGCCACATCAGACGCCGGTAATAAACGCCCCCAAACGCCCGACCGGAAGCCTCTGCCCGATGGTACATGAGTATTAATCCGGCGCCGAACAGCATTGAGAAAATAGCCATCATCTTCTCAAAGAATAACAGGGTGCCGAATTCCCAGGTCAGTAAGTTGATCCCGGCGAAACCTCCAGCGACAGAGGGATTGAAGATGATGGCACCCGGCAAAGCGAAGAACTCGATGTTTATAGCCAGAATGCCCAACACTGCCACCCCGCGCAGGACATCAATAGAGTTAATACGTTCCCCGACCGTTACCGGTTGAGACAAAGAGGATTTCCTCGTAACAGTGGTTTGTGGAGCATTGCTATTGTTAGTAGAATCAGAGCTTTCGGCGACCATGTTACCTCCTCACAACCAGGACCGTTATTCCGGCGCGTTTATGTTCCCTTACGGGGAGGTAAGTATTGCGCCGCCCTCACCGACCACAACCAATGTATCTCTTCCGTAAGTTACGCTGTTGAGTAGCGGGACGTCGGCTGAAGCCGATACCTGAACTTCCCATGTTATGGCATCATCAGATGAGATAATCAACGCGTATGCGATACCACCAGTAGTGTCGGAACCCACGGCCACCCATCGTGAATCAACAGCCGTAATTGATCTCAGATTATAGTTGGGGTTGATCCCAATTGATTCCCAAGTCAAACCATTGCCTGAGAGCAAGACTGTGCCACCGTCACCGACTGCCACTGCTTCGGAACCTGACCAGGCAACGGCGTTGATATCCTTTGTCACGCCGACATTTTGCTGTGTCCAGTCTTCTTCATCATTGTACGATGTTAGAACAGTGCCATCCTCACCGACCGCAATGAATCGGTTTCCGTTCCAGACAACATCCAGCAATCGCTTGTCGATCACCGGCGAAATAGTACTCCATGTGATACCATCATTGGACAAAATAATGCGTCCCCCATCGCCAACAGCGACAAATCGGTTGGGCGACACTGCCACCGCTTCGAGTTGCTCGTTGACCCCGGAAATGCGTTCCGACCACACAAGAGCATCGGTCGATGTTACAACCGTTCCCTGGACACCTACAGCCACGAATAGATTTCCATTGCCGGTGACACCAATCAGGCTGTCAGTCGTGTTCGAATTCCAGCGAGACCAGACGACAGCATCTTCCGACCTTACTATTGTTCCCGCTTCGCCAACCGCCACATAAAGAGAATCTGCCCAAACAACGTCAGCAAGCGTACCATCCGGACCAGTGGCTCGCGAAGTCCACATGATTCCATCCGGGGAGGTGAAAATCGTTCCTGTCATCCCCACCGCCACAAATTGGTTCTCATCCCAGTAGACATCTCTCAAATGATCAGAATCATTAGTGTACGCATAGGACCAGGAGATCGCGTCAACTGACTGAAGGATTATACCATTCTCGCTCACGACTACAAATTTGTTTCCTGACCAGGCAATGCCGAAAAAGTAAGACCGTCCCAACCTGACCCTGGTCTGCCAGGCGTCGTCATCAGGGCCAAACGTCATTATGGTGCCATCCTGACCTACAACGACTTCAAGACTGTCCGTTCTGACATAGTCATACATTACGATCGCCGGTCGATTTGAGATCACCTCCCATTCGAGCCCATCGGCTGATTCCAGAAGTGTACCGATCCCGGTCGCTACAAATATCGTATCGGTCTCGCACCAACTGACATGATAAAGATTGGAAGTTGTAACCAGGGAATCATTCGGTTCCCATGTCAATCCATCCTCCGATGTAACAATCGTGCCGCTTTTGCCCACGGCTACGAATCCACTTCCCGACCAGGCAACATCATAGAGCCAGTTACTCGTGACGGTTGAGTCGACCTTGCGCCAATGCCAGCCGTCCTCAGACACAATGATCTCCCCTTCGTCGCCAACGGCAACAAGTCGCTCATCTGAGCTGGTAACGCCATACAGATCGGTCTCAAGGTTGCTCATCTGAGGGGTCCATTGTTCGCCGGTCTCCGACACAAGAATAACACCTCCTCCAGCTACCGCTACCAGCAAAGAATCAAAGCGTTCAACCGCAAAAAGATATTCGGCGGTACCGGTGGAGCGGATGGACCAGTTGTCTCCCGGCAACACAGTATCTGTACCAGTTCCATTATCATCGCCACAACCCACGAGAAGGCTCACCAACATCAACATTAGTATCGACAGAACAACGGTGCCTATGCGAAACATCAGAATCTCCTTATCTGCTTTCCAACCAACGGAACGACCGGGATCACGGAATCATCTTGTGGCCGTTTCAATTCGGCCCAATATAGGCTGAGACTGAGGGCGGCACAATCTAAATTGCCGAGAGTTGAACATGATGGTCCACATGGTTAGTGAGACTATTCCGAGCTTTCTGGATGATACACTCGACAGGAGGATAAAGACTCCGGGATTGGACAATCTTCATCTTTCCCGTCCGATACAATCCTGGAAACTACCTGTCCGCATAGTATTCCCACTATATAAAAGGAGAAAGAAGGTCTCAATCGTGAAAAGCACGCAAAATGAAATCTTGTGTGATGTTGCTGGGCGTGATTTATTGGCGTGACTGAAACACATTGTGGAGATAGACCAATGATCCTGTATCGCAGATATCTTGCTGTCCTAGTAGGCCTAATGCTGGCCATTTGTCTTATTGTTCCGTCGGGCTGCATCAGGAAAGTGGAGGACGATTCATCGAAACCAGTCGTCGCCGATTCGATTAATACTGTCGATCAAGTTGACAGCCTGGTGATCACATTGGTGGGAATCGAGTCAAAATCTGTGCTTGATGTCCTCATGAACAGCCACTCGGTGGAGATGAAATCATCAGCTATGGGTGCTTTTGTGGTGGCGATTGACTCTATCGAAAATGGCAACGATGTTTATTGGATGTACTCAGTGAACGGCGATATGGGGCAGGTAGCCTGTGATCGATTCCTGACCCGCCCCGATGACACCATTCGCTGGCATTTTCGGATTCTTAGCCAATAGAATTATGCTCCACCTCCCCAACATCATAGAACCCCATCTAACAGGTGATTACTATGACAGACATTAGAGTGATTCCCGAGAGTGACTGGGGCCGATTCCTCGATATCATGGTAATGGCATATCCGGTCTTTGATGTCAAGACCGCCGAGGAAAGGAAGAAGCTGCGGGAGCGATTTGATCGCTCTTCTCGTGATGACCGTGTGTCACTCTACGGATACTACCGTGACGAACAGCTGTTGGGTGGTCTGAAGTTGTACGACTACTCGATGAATCTTTTCGGCAGGATGGTGTTGGCCGGAGGGGGTGGTTCACTGGCCGTTGATCTCCTTCATAAGAAGCAGCATGTGGCCAAGGATCTGATGTTGTTCTTCTTTCGCCACTACCGCGACAGGGGTGCACCAATGGCCTTACTGTGGCCGTTTCGACCGGATTTCTATCGTCGCATGGGAGCCGGATACAGTTCAAAGATTCATCAATATGCAGTCAAGCCTAAGCATCTCCCCACTGGTCCGTCGTGTGAACATGTGCGATTCCTCGGTCCCGAGGATATCCCCGCAATTAATGATTGTCATAACCGCTTGGTGACGCGGACAACAGGCATGATCGAAGAAACACTGATCGGTCGTGAGATTGAGTTTGAACGCAACAAGAAATGGAAGTACTTGGGCTGTGAACATGATGGCCGGATCGATGGTTATTTGATGTTTCAGTTTGAGCGTGGCAATCCTGAGAACTTCGTAGACAATCATATTCACGTCCTGCATATGATCTACGAAACGCCGGAAGCTCTTCTGGAATTGATGACTTTTCTGCACTCGCAGTTGGATCAGATTAACCGGGTCATCATAGACAGCTACGATGATGATTTCCATTTCTTGCCTACTAACCCTCGCAACCGCTCGGGACGGATGATCCCCCCAGTGCACCACGAGTGCCATAGAAGTGGGGTGGGGATCATGTATCGTGTACTGAGTCTGCCGCACCTGTTTGAGGCACTGACAGACCGACACTTTGATGGTGACAACCAAACAATCGGGTTTGATCTGTCAGATACATTTCTCCCCGAAAATGACGATCGTTATAATATTGTTTTCGAAGATGGTCGGGCGCGGTTTGACAAGACTGGATCCTCACAAGTGGATATTGCCCTCAGTGTGGCAGACTTCAGTTCGCTAATAATGGGAGCAGTGAACTTCCGTAGCCTGATCCAGTACTCGTTGGCTACGATCTCTGATAATTCACAACTCGATGCAATTGACAGGTTGTTTTCGGTGCATCGCAAGCCGGTGACATTTGCTGATTTCTGACGGGACTGAGTAGTACGACTACTTGTGCCCGGTCGTAACCACCAACCAGAGAACAATCATTAGAGCGGCCAAGACCGAAAGCACCAGGTACTGACGAGGTGTCGAGGGGCGGACCTGGAAAAACTCCCGAGTAGCGTATCCTTCGTCAAAGGATTGCATTTCCTCCAGAGTTACCAGAAGTTGTCTGGTGCTCAGGAACCGGTCCTCCGGTATTTTGGCCAACAATTTCTCAAGCAGCAGGACGGTATCACCGGGGAGATTGAATTCCGAACGTAATTGATTAAAATCGGGTTGGGTACGCAGGATGGCATCCTCAATTGCGCGAGCTGAATTGCCAGAAAACAGCATCTGACCGGTAAGAAGTTCCCAGAAGATAGCTCCGATCGAGAAGAGGTCCGACATGGGGGTTAAATCCTGATCGACAATATGCTCGGGGGAACGATATCTGATGGCATCCAGATCTGCGCTGGCAGATATCTCGTCCGAGCTGACGGCATGCAGAGATAGTCCGAAATCCATCAATTTGATGATGCCATCTTTGGTAGCAACTACATTCGATGGTCTAATGTTCCCATGAACGATACCATGCTCGTGAGCATAGACTAAACCACGAATCATAGCCACGGCTATTTTCAGGAAGGCGGCATTGTCGAGTGGGCCGGATGCAATAAGACTCTTGAGGTTACGACCTGGAACATAATCGAGTACTACTACCAGTTTGCCACCTGCTTCGGTTGCCCCATACATACCACACAGATTGGGGTGGGAAATATTAGCCAGTCCCCGAAGAGTTGAGAGACACTGGGCGCGAAACAGGCGATCGCGATTCAATTCGGCCGGGATCAGTCTCAAAGCAACTACTCGCTCCAGAGCCGTATCCCATGCCTGATATACTTCACCAACGCTTCTCTCCCCCAGTTTTTCCGTCAAAGCGTACTGAAGTATTTGCAGTGGCGACTGTTGGTCCATACTGATGTTAACGGACACCGGCAACCGAAACTTGAGTGTGATATTTGTTGCATTGTGGTTAACCTTGCTCGCTTCGCATTATAAAATCCTGGTCTGGCAGCGGTTTAGGCATATCTTGGGAACGAAAGTAAGACTGTTCTGACGGAACCCTTGCATTTCTAATGACAGAGCAATATGGAGATTGGTATGCCAGAGACGGTGTTCGTTCTTATCAGTCGTGCCGTAGTTGTGTCTAACGGGCAGATACTGCTGTGTCAGGCTCACAATGAGAGCCATGCTTTTCTTCCCGGCGGGCACATAGAGCACAACGAAAGCGCCCGCGACGCATTACAGCGCGAACTGATGGAAGAACTTCATACTCACTCCACTATAGGGGAATTCATTGCTGCCGTTGAACATACCTTCAATTATGGCATGCGCCATTATCATGAATTGAATCTGGTTTTCAAGGCCGACCTCCCAGACCTGAGTGTGGGAAATAACCCGACCTCGTACGAACAACAGGTTGGATTCTACTGGCAACCGATTGGTCAATTGGATCGAGTGAATTTTCAGCCAAGTCCTCTGGTTGACATCATAAGGAACTATATCAAAGGGCAGAGCTGGGAAAGGTTTGTATCTACCATCGGATATGATCCCTAATCGATCTTGCTGATGCGAGATCAACCCATACACTCATGTTGAGCACTGATCGTACATGAATAAACCTCGTCGTAGTCACTGTTGCTACCTTTTCCTTGACAGCGGGACCATACGGTTGTTTTGTTTAATGTCATGGGTATGTGTCGTTTCAAGCCAAATTGACAAGTACCAATAGATCAGGAGGAGGAATCATTATGCGTAAGTCAACCTCTGCCACTGTAGTGCTATGTGTGTTACTGGCAGCAGCTCTGCTGGCCGGTTCGGCCGTAGCCGACGCTAAGGACAATTTGACCTACCAGGGGAGTAAAGCACGCATTACTGTTGGCAATATCAAATCCAAGGCCAGCCGATGTTCTAGGAATATTGCGGCCTCAATCGAAGAGATGTTGGGTACTGCACTGACCAATACCGGTCGCTTTATTGTGCTAGCCAACCAGGAGGAGGTCGGGGAACTTATTGACGAGATCGAGTTGGGGCAATCTGAGTATACTGAGGAGGGACGTGGTGCCGACAAAGGCCTGATGGAAGGTGCCGATATCTTGATCACCGGCGCCATAACAGCATTTGAACCCAAGGCCAGTGGCGGCGGTGGAGGCTTGGGTGGTATCACCAAGAAGGCATTCGGCAAGATTGGTGTTAAAAAAAGTACTGCCAAGATACAGATTGATCTCAAGATTATCGATATCCGCACCAGACGCTATCTGAAAGCGATGGCATTGGAAGGCAAGTCCGACAAGTGGAAGACCAATATGGCTGGGGGCGGACGTGTGGACGGTCTTAGGATGATCGGCGATCTGGGGGTGTATTCCAACGAACCGATGGAAAAAGCTGTGCGCGCCGTATTGGCCAAAGCTGTCGAGGAGATTTCAAAGGAAATCCCCCAGGAGTATTATCGCTATACCGGACAGGGCCAGTATACTACGCAGTATGGAGATACTCCGTCGGGTGGCGGAACCCAGCAAGCAGCGCCGTCATCACAAGGCGGAGAAACACCTGCTCAAGCATCGACCACTCCCTCGGCTCCGGCTGTAGAGGACATGACTCTGTACACCAAGTATGACTTTGTCCCGGGCAATAAGGTTATTTTCTATGATGATATGAAAGATGAGGAAGAAGGCGAGTTTCCGTATCGATGGAATCTTAAAAATGGTGTGTACGAGGTAGTGCGGTTGGGCAAGGAATTCTGGATCATGGCCACTGATAACGGTACTATTCGCCCCAAAATGCCGGATGGTCCTTTACCAGAGAAGTATACGGTCGAGATGGAATTCTATAACAACGGCAAAGAACACTCCGGCAACTATTTCTACATCCGATGGGTGGACGCCAAGGGGAGTACGGTCGGTGAACTGGGCATTACCGGTTCTACCAGCACCTGGCTCTCTCTCAAGGGCGACCAATTGGCTTCCAAGACCTTGAGGACCCCCCTGACCAAGGGTATTCACACCATGCGGATCATGGCCACCAATCGATCGATTAAATGCTATATCGATCAAGAGAGGGTTGCCAACGTTCCGAAGATCGACGATTTTGGTGCGGTTGGGTTTAGCCTTTATCACCGCCCTTACAGTGATGCTGCAAACCCGACCCTGTTCCGTGGATTCCGGTTTGCCGAGGGTGGCAAGAGCATGCGCGAACAACTTGACGAGGACGGCAAGATTGTGACGCATGGGATTCTCTTTGATCCCGGCTCTCATGTCATCAAGGGAGAGTCTTTCAAGACGCTGAAAAATATCGGACGACTTTTTGAGGATGATCCCGGTCTGCGACTTTCCATCGAAGGGCATACCGACAGCGACGGCAGCGAAGAACACAACGTTACGCTTTCGCAGAACCGCGCCAAGGCGGTCCTGGATTACCTAGTTTCCAAGTTTAGTATCGGCGCCGGCCAATTGGAATCCAAAGGCTGGGGAGAGTCGAAGCCGATAGGCACTAACGACACTTCCGAAGGCAAAGCCAACAACCGGCGCGTAGAACTGGTAAAACTATAAGCACTGGGTAGGGCAGGAGCTCTGAGCTCCTGCCGTGCTGTGGAGTGAAAAACAATAACTGTCAGCGATAGGAGGATTAGAGGATGAAAAAGACATTAGTTGTTAGCTTGGTAGCAATGCTACTGTTGGTGGCCGGATCCGTCATGGCGGATAGCTACTTGAAGCAGGCAACCTTCATGGACGGCATGGAGATGATGGGACAGTCCCAACCAGCCCGCTATGATACCTCGGAAACATGGATTGCCAAAGGCATGATCTACTCCAAGAGCTCGGATGGAGGAGTTTTCATTGGACGGGTCGATCAAGGTAAGGCATATTTAGTTGATCACGTCGCCAAGACATATTCCGAAATGCCGATTGATCTGACCGAGATATTCGAGACTGCCACCGAGAAAATGGATAAGAAAACCACCGATGAAGTAGCTGGTATGATGGGTTCGATTAAAACGATCGTAACACCGACTGATGAGGTTAAAAAGATCAAAGACTGGAATGCAAAGAAATACGTTGTCGAAATGGATATGACCATGATGAAGACCTTGATGGACACCTATACCACCGAGGACATCAAGATCGACGTCGAACTTCTGAACCTCTCCAATCAGTGTATGATGGCTCCGTTGCCCGGTTTTGAGGATATGATCAACGAAATGAAGAAAATCAAAGGTGTGCCGGTTTTTAACGAGGGACATATCGAGGTGATGGGCACCAAGATCAAAACCACGATGGAGCTTCTCGAATACAAGGAAGCCGATGCTCCGGCTGGTATTTTTGATATTCCTGAAGGATACAAGAAAATTGAAATGAAGATGGGTATGGGTGGAAAGTAGCTAGTTGGTAGTGATCTATGTGCGCGGCAAACGAGATGTTTGCCGCGCTTTTTTTACTTTACGTCAGATGTGTAGCGGGTCAATTGGATGTTGTATCAACAATTCTGAACCAGCGAGCACCGTCCCAGTCGGGATTTACAGAGCCGCCATCAAATGGCCACAGCCACGGTCCGCCGGGGGGGTAGTAACTTGAATCAAGACAGATCCACCTGCCGTGATAGGCGGCATCAATCGGCCCAATCTGAATCGTGAAGGCAATGTCATCAAATCCGGCTGGTATTCCCGTTCCCTGGATATTGTATCCACCAAACGCAATTGTGTCAACATTTGCACCGTCTCCAATAAACTGAGGGGGAATGAATCGCCCACCATCAAACATGGAAGCGGTGACGTTTGATGTGAACATGCCGTATGCCGTATCCCACCGCGCAGCATTTTCAAAAGAATACACCACGAAACCGTTGGTCAGTCCGGTAAGCGCCGAGCCGGTGTTGTTGTTGAGTCGAATGTGAAAAGTGATCGGCTCCCCGGTCACGATACTGGTATCATCCAACAAACCATCAACATGATCCAGGGTCATCTGTTGTCCCGCAACGTAACTGATATCGGGCGGATTGTCGTAGTCAATACCGTTACCATTTCCACCGCCGCCGCCACCGTTATCATCGCCAGTTCCGGTGTCGGATGCATCTTCGGTCTCGCATCCGGCCAACACGAGAAGAGCACACAAAAGAACTGCTGTCAACAATCTTATTATCACATTGTGCTTCGTGAACATAAATCCGAATCCTATCCACAGGTTGTACAGTAGTAAATTATTCTTATACATAATAGTTCATTTATGACAATCAGTCAATCGATGCGGTGGTTATTGATGTTGTAAAATGAACTGGAACTACGGTAGAAAAATACGCCCAGGAGGAGTCGAACCCCCAACCTTCTGATCCGTAATCAGACGCTCTATCCAATTGAGCTATGGGCGCATATATCAGATCAGCAATTAAGCTTCACCCCCGATAAAGTCAAGCCATTTTTGGCTCAACCCTCCCCTACTACTGATAGAAGAACTCCCCCAGTTGGCGGATCGAGAACTCTCACTTCTGGAAATCGGTGAAGTAGATAATACCGAACGCCACCGCTACGAAGACAACGAATATCAACGTCAGAAACAGCTTGCTTCCACCCGATTTGGATGACTTGTCATCGCTGCCTTCCGATGTCTGTTTCCGTTCGACCTCGGTGATGGTATTGACCCACTCATCTTCTGCGGCCAGTTCTGCTTCAGTTTCTGCGCTTTGGGTGAAAACCTCAATCTCTGGCAGATCACCGGTCGGAACTTCCTCGATTTGAAGCGCTATAACGGTTACATTGTCCGCCCCACCGCGATCGTTGGCCATCTGCACCAAGTTGTCGACCATCGTCTTGATATCCGTCCGGGACCGATTGGCAACATCGAAAATCTCATCATCATCGGCAAACCCACACAGTCCATCCGAGCACATTATGTAAATATCGCCAGCTCGAATCCTTATTAAGCGATAGTCGACTTCGACCGTCTCTCGTACACCGAGCGCCCGCGTTATCACATTCTTACCGACCACCGCCTCGGCTTCTTCGCGGGACAACTTCTGGCTTTCCTGAATCTCATGGACCCAGGAATGATCACTTGTGAGCGGCATCAGTGTCCTTTGATCAAGTCGATAGCCACGACTATCACCGACGTGAGCAATAGACATCATGTCGCCTTCAAGAGCCATTGCGACAACAGTGGTGCCCATCCCGGAGAGGGTAGTATCGGCTAATGCTTTCAGATAGATATTACGGTTGGCCAGTCGAACCGAGCGCACCAGCAAATCACCCGACGTCGGTAGTTTTCGACCAAGTTTCAGCGACTCCTCGCGCAACAGTTCTTCTCGGAAACTGGTATGTAACACCTGGAGGGTCAGCGAGGCGGTCATAGAGGCTACCTCACCAGCCTGGTGGCCACCCATTCCGTCGCAGACTGCAAAGACATCATTGGCCGGGTCGAGGTGAAGATAATCTTCATTGCCGGGTCGTACGATCCCGACATCTGTCTTGCCTTCAACCTTGTAACGCAACGGCACGGCGATTCCTTCTCAAGTATGGTCTACGATGCAAGTCTCCAAGATCAAAAGGTCTGACGCATAGTCCCGGCAGACCTAATGCCATAATCGAGGAAGGATCAATCCAAAACAACAAAAAAACCCCGGCATAAGCCGGGGTTTTCTATCTATTGGGGAATGTCGCTACTTGGCCAGAACCATCTTACGGGTCTGGGTGCCAAGCTCGGTAACCAGACGATAGAAATAGATACCGCTGGAGAGAGACGAAGCATCGTACTCATAATCGTGGTCACCGGCGGAAAGAGCCCCAAAATCAAACTCACTTATCTGTCGTCCGAGGATGTCATAAACCTCAAGGCGGACAGTAGTCAGTGAAGACAGATTGAAAGCAATTGTCGTGGTCGGATTGAACGGGTTAGGATAGTTCTGCGCAAGGCTAAACCTCTCAGGCAGGGATCCAAACGGATCATCACCAACACCAGAGACGGCAATTGTCAGCGTAACAGAACTATTGTCAGTGACGGTTTCATCGAGCCGAGAGAACACTTCGTATGACAGTGTGTCCGGCTCATCCCCCGGCCAGTTCGGAACCACTACATCAAAGAAGACATAGGCCGTCTGTGCGGGCTGGTTGTAGACATACGCAACCGAATCGGTACCAACAAAGATAATGGTGTCAAAGGGGATGATCTCCCAGTCTTTTGCGGAAGTGACATTAATACCATAGAAATCTGTTCCATTACCGATGTTTTCTACTCCGACCATGAATCGAACCGTATCGCAACCTCCCCCGTCACAGGGTGAGGCCGAAGCATGATCGGCCGGATCAACAATTTCAAGGCCAATCGTCGACGTCGCGGACAGGTTAGTAGTATCAAATTCCATGTCGGCCCAGCTATTGAAGACGGGGTCAATTGTGGCCGGGCGATTCATAACCCGGAAAGAAATAAGATCACCAGTTTCGGCACCCTGGTCTCCCGGTTCTGTGGCGTCATCGCCATATACGAGCATCCATCCGTAGACCCCGGCCGAATCCGGAACTACGAAGTTGTCTACTCCAACTGTGTATGTGCCACAGTGAACCAAATCGGGGTCGTATGCGTCGACGATGGTTCCAACGGGAGCTAGCTGTCCATTAAGAAGAACATCTCCTCTAAACCAATGGAACAGGTGTGTAGGAGAAACTTCTGCTTGTGTGGAAGCCACCAAGCCGAGTAACAGGGCACTCATTACCAACAGAAATGTCGTGTTCTTTTTCACAATGTATCCACCTACCTGGTCCGGCCGGTCGTTTATGACCGGCCGGACGTTAGACTACAGTGTATTCTAAGTGACCCTATTTCAGGAGGGTCATTTTCTTCGTCTCGCTGTAGTTATCGGCAGTTAGACGGTAGAAGTAAATACCCGATGAGACAGTTTTTCCTCTGGAATTCTGACCGTCCCATTCGATTCTGTTCTCACCAGCCGTCGCCATTCCGTCAAACGGCGTAGCAACCAACTCACCGAGGATATTGAAGACCTCGATACGGGCTGTACCGCTATTCGGCAGAGTAAAGGCGATATTAGTGGTCGGGTTGAACGGGTTCGGATAGTTCTGCGAGAGACCATAAACCGTCGGCAGGTTGTTATCCGTAGACTTACCAGTGGACAGATTGGTGATCTCTACACGATCGCCAATACCACTACTGAAAGCAAAGGCTTCAGCCGTCTCAACACCGTCGATGGCCAGGTAGAAAGTTTCGCCGTTGCGAATACCTTCGACCTCTTCAGTCGAGCTAATGTCACCGTAGACTGGCATGAAGCCAAACAAACCATCCTCTTCCATTGTGAAGCTACCGACCATATGGCCATCCTGAGCGTGGGCCGTAATTATGGCACCACTCAGAACAGTCTGACCGTCAAGAGTCAGATTCGAAGCATAAGCGTTCATCCAGCGGTTGGATGCAACCACATCAGATATCGCTGCTGCTGTTGCCAGCGTACCCAGTTCGCGACGCTGCTGCGGAGCAGTCATAGGACCACTTGCCTCGTAAATCAACTCATCATCAAAGGCAACCTTCACCCAGTAACCGTTGCAGGGAGCCAGCTCGGCCATATTCCCAAGGTCACCAGGAATATACGCACCATCTTGACCAAAAAGGACAATCAGGTTGCCGTCTAACGAAGAAACTGCTATCTCTACCGGCATTGCATAATCCGGCAAGTACGAGACAAGGTTCCAACCGGCCGTCACCTCAATAGGAGTAGCTGGTGACACGGTGACGCCTGTCATTTCAAGCGTAACATTCTCGGAAACCTTAATCCAGTAGCCGCTGAGATGATCGACATACCAAAGTGTCGAGAACTGAGGCAGAGCCGCATCGTAGATGAGACCACCCTGTTCGAATCCGACTACTATTAGAAGAGTGTCACCAAGCGATGACAGTGCATCGAGGATGTAGTCATCTTCATGGTCAACCGACCAGCTTACGAGATTCCAGCCTTCTAACAAGTCACAGGTCTTGGTTATTTCACCAACCGACAGGCAGACCTGCCAGCTTTCAAGGGGATCTTGCCAGATAGCTTCAACATCAGTTTGAGCCCAATATTCGTTGTTGATGAAGAAACGAATTATTTCTCCGGGATCGGCTCCTTCGTCTTCTTCGGTATCTGTCAAATCGCCGTAAACCGGCATGGCGCCGTAAGCGCCAAGCTCACTGACGAACCAGGTACCGCAAAGGACGTTATTTGAATCATAGGCACCAATAACTGATCCTACTGGAAGTAATTCGTCGAAGTAGAGATTCTCACCACAGTAGAAGAAGACAAACTCGTGATGTTCGATAATGGGCTCGACCGGAGTAAGCTCAATCATTATACCGATATCACCATAGTTCACATTCTCAACCAGAGTCGGATAATAACCTTCATGGTAAGCCCACAGATCAAACGGAATGGGCATAATATCCGAGAAGGAAAATGCTCCGGTTTCACTGGACATGGTGGTCATATCGACTGGGCCGATCGGGAACTCACCATAGAGATCAACAGTTGCACCTGGAATCGGGATACCGAGGGTATCGGTAACATATCCACACACAAAGTTGGGATTGTCGCCAACAACGATATGGCCCGCAGTTTCTTCCGGCCAACCATCAATGAATCCATCACCACAATCCAGAAGGAAGGCAGATTTTGGCAAGAAGCCAATGTTATAAGTACCAGCTGGAATATCTGATGCCAATTTGAAGTGCAGATTGACAAAATTGCCGGTTCCCGTACCGATCAGTTCAGATTCATCGCCAGCAGCTAACAACACGGTCTGTGCAATCGGGTTGATCGCAGCTTCTTTCATTGAGAAGTGCTCTACACGAGAGTCTTCCCAGGTGACCATAACCAGGGACAAGTATTCAGAGGTCCACGCCAGATTCGCATAGATCCCTGCCAAGTCACAGGAGTTGTTTGTGAAGGTTACTGGTACAACTACTTCACTGCCGGGGACTCCCCCAACACCGGCAATTGTGATAAAGTCTGCTGTAGGAACAATAACAGTAACGGTGAACGCTACCGGTTCGAAAGCAGCACCCTTTGCGGGGTCAACCGGAACGATTGAGCAGTTGGCTACATATGTTCCAGAAGGCATATCAGTTACGTCATAGGAGATAACGATTTCTGCCAAAGGAGGTACACAAATAACACCCTCTGGGGAAAACTCGAGCCACTCCACATCTGGATCTTCGACTACTGTGAAACAGAAGGGGTCGCCGGAAGATTCCACCTGAAGGGTGGCACTACCGGTACTCGAACCTGGCTCAGTTTCAAACACAAAAGTATCTTCTGAGAGTATGATACAGTCTTCGACGGTAATAACGAATGGTTCCTCAACGGGGTCCATGCCATCGCTAACTGTCAGAACCAGATTGTAGACTCCAGCCTGGGTGGTGTCGGGATCAAATGTGAACGTATTGGTAGCATCATCAAATGTCATATTGGCTGCCAGAGGATCAACAACGAAGGTGAGATCATCACCATCAGGATCGGTAGCTACAAAAGTCAATACAAGCTCGCCACATTCGTCAATAGTAGTGTCAGATACCGCATCTACGACTGGTAGACGGTTTGTATTGATAACAGTAATCTCAACTACTTCGGAGTCGGCCAGCTCACCGTCAAAGGCGATGAAGGTCACGTAGTAAACATCAGCATCATCGTAGGTCGGCGTCCACGTGAAAGTACCAGTACCACCACCGTTGTCCACAAACGATGCACCGGCAGGTACATCCGCTGTGTCCAGCGTCGGAGTAGTTCCGTCAGGATCAGTGGCACTAATACCAAAGCTAAGCTCGGCGTTTTCTGGTCCGCTCTGCGCACCAATCTCAGCCAATACTGGTGCAATGTTGACGGAAGAGACGGTAAAGATCGCCGCATTTTCGTCAAACAAACCGTCAGGATCGGCGGCCTTAAACGTAATAGTCTCGGCTCCGTTCCAGTCGCTGGCTGGTGTGGTGATAGTCGCAACGCGATCAGTAATAACAACTGTCAAATCAGTGTTGCCTGAATAGGTCCAGGTCATCTGCTCATCGGTGTTATCCGCATCAGAGACGAAATCATCGAGAGTAATTGTAGCAAAGCTACCACCCTCGGCGATGGTCTGATCGGGAATATCAGCTATTACCGGAGCGTCATTAACAGCGGTGACTTCAAAGATCGCCGCATTTTCGTCAAACAAACCGTCCGGATCGGCAGCCTTAAATGTAATAGTCTCGGCTCCACTCCATTCGGCATCCGGTGTCGTGATAGTCGCGACACGGTCGGTGATGTCAACTGTCAGATCAGTGTTACCCGAATAGGTCCAGGTCATCTGCTCATCAGTATTATCTACGTCAGACACAAAATCATCAAGAGTAATAGTCGCGAAACTACCACCCTCGGCGATAGTCTGATCTTCAATGTCCGTAACTACCGGAGCGTCGTTCACAGCGGTAACTTCAAAGATCGCCGCATTTTCGTCAAACAAACCGTCTGGATCGGCAGCCTTAAACGTAATAGTCTCGGCTCCATTCCATTCGGCACCCGGTGTCGTGATAGTCGCAACACGATCAGTGATGACAACCGTCAGATCAGTGTTACCTGAGAAGGTCCAGATCATCTGTTCATCGGTGTTATCCGCATCAGAGACGAAATCATCGAGAGTAATTGTAGCAAAGCTACCGCCCTCAGCGATGGTCTGATCAGGAATATCAGTGATGACCGGGGGATTCTCATCTGCGGGTGTGACGGTAAAGATCGCCGCATTTTCGTCAAACAAACCGTCAGGATCGGCAGCCTTAAACGTAATTGTCTCGGCTCCGCTCCAGTCACTGGCTGGCGTGCTGATAGTCGCAACACGATCAGTAATGACAACTGTCAGATCAGTGTTACCTGAGAAGGTCCAGGTCATCTGCTCATCGGTATTATCTATGTCAGAGACGAAATCATCGAGAGTAATTGTTTCAAAGCTACCACCCTCATCGATGGTCTGATCGGGAATGTCTGTAACGACCGGAGCATCGTTCACAGCGGTGACTTCAAAGATCGCTGCATCGTCGTCAAACAAACCGTCTGGATCGGCAGCCTTAAACGTAATCGTCTCAGCTCCACTCCATTCAGTACCCGGTGTCGTGATAGTTGCGACACGATCAGTAATAACAACTGTCAGATCAGTGTTACCTGAGAAGGTCCAGATCATCTGTTCATCGGTGTTATCCGCATCAGAGACGAAATCATCGAGAGTAATTGTAGCAAAGCTACCGCCCTCGGCGATTGTTTGATCGGGAATGTCTGTAACGACCGGAGCATCGTTCACAGCGGTGACTTCAAAGATCGCTGCATCGTCGTCAAACAAACCGTCAGGATCGGCAGCCTTAAACGTAATCGTCTCGGCTCCGCTCCATTCGGCACCCGGCGTCGTGATAGTCGCAACACGATCAGTGATGACAACCGTCAGATCAGTGTTACCCGAATAGGTCCAGGTCATCTCATCATCAGTGTTGTCGGGGTCGGCCACATAATTATCAAGGCTGATCGTGGCAAAGGTCGAACCTTCGGTGATGGTCTGATCGGGAATACCATCGACAACCGGAGGTAGGTTCTCTTCAACACAGGTTCCCACTTCCAGAATACCCTCAAAGCGGGGTACAAACTGGTTCTGCGGAGGACCCGGGTCCACAAACATGAATTCTGTGCCCGAGCCGTATTTCAAAGTGTCAAACGTGACACAATCACTTTCTGTCCAGTCAGTGGCCGTGAAGTAATAGCTGGCCCAAAGTCGGCGTCCACCGGCATCGGCCGCGATGTAGGACATCATGGCTGTACCACCCAGCTGGAAGCGCTGATTTGTATTCGTGGTGGCAAGACTACCTTCTTCGTAAAAGAATGGGCCAATCGCAAAAGCGTCGGTTATTAGTGATGTCGCCTTGGCGCTGTCCATCTGGATCTTAGGGTTGTCCCAGATGATGCCCATAGTAAAGCCCATGAGGGTTTCATCTGAGAAACCATAAATATCCATCTGCAATTGATCCGAGCCAGCCCCCGGAACGACCGAAGCCACAAAGGCAACAGTATCCGGCAAGTTCGGATCATCACCCGCCTGCGCTCCTACGGCACCGAAAGCGAGAATGACCAACATCGACAGGATGATTCTCAATTTCATGTTTTGCTCTCCAATTAGTTTTGTTTAGAGTTTCGAGTCATACATCTTATTCATATTGTTTACCATAATCTTGGCTACATCACATCTTCAGAGCCAATGCAAAAAACTTGCCCTCTAAAAAATTCCAACCTGCGGAATTGTCTTTCCACCGGTTTCATTTCCCATACCGCAGAAGCTTGTCTTGCCCTTAGCTCCATGCCAGACAAAACCCAATATGCCAACTTCAGCCCCTTAACACTATGCTACGGGTATGGAAGCTGGCTCGGAGATTCGTCCATCCAGCGTACGGTAACTGTCCTTTGATATTTCTAAACCAACTTCAGCAATTGTGTTGCCCGGAAATTAAACCCGACAGCACATTTCTTACGGATCATTAATCTATACTCAACCCAAATGTTGGAACAAAAAGGGGTATTCTGAATCTTCCATTTTCCGCCTGGAAAGGCGAGTTTTACAGACCGTTATTAATATAAAGACATAGGCTTAGAAGTCAAGGCAAATCCCGCGTTTGGTCTATTACAAAAGGCGAAGAAGGCGCTATTCAGAGCGCTTTTGAGCCTGCTGATACCGTCTTCCCATTATGGTCAGAACGATCAAAGCTCCACCTACATCTGTAACAAAATCCAGCACATCCATATGCCGTCCGGGGATATATTGCTGATAGATTTCATCCAGGAGTGCAAAAATACACAGGAAAAGTGCAGACAAGAGCACAATCCACCGCAGGCGTGGACGCCTACTCAGATTTGATACTGATCTGAAAATCAAAAACGCAAAAATGGCGTATTCCAAAAAATGTGCTACCTTATCAACGGCAATGATACGAATCTGCGGTGTTGCTAAATTCGGAATGGATGACAGTGCTATTATACCCAGAGCATAGAGCAACGCCGGCAGGTGATACAACACAAATCTACGCAGGAAGGTCTTTGGAATGAGATCGGTAGCCATGTAGGATATCGGTAAGACATAAGCCACCTCTGGTCAAGCATAATAGCAGGTCTGAGAAACGAGGATATGAATTTGTGTCAGTGCAGCGGTCTTTTTTGTGGAATAATCCTCTGCCGTGACCTAACTTTTCATAGGTTATGTCTAGTCATGTACAGGAATCAATGGGACCGACCCGGAAACTGGTGGCCGCACTCGTGGCTTTTGTCGTGCTGGTAACCGCTGGTACACTGGGCTTTATGTTGCTGGAGAACATGGGTGCGCTCGACGCTCTCTATATGACGGTCATAACCCTGTCAACTGTAGGTTTCAAAGAAGTTACGCCTTTGCATCCTCTGGGACGGGCGTTTGTCATCGTGTTGATTCTGGTTGGTATGGGTACAGGAGCTTTTCTGGCCTCGGTAATCGGTCAGATGGTTCTTCACTCGCAGCTGCGAACAATGTTAGGAAGGAGAAGAATGCAGAAAGGATTGCGTAGAATCTCCGGCCATTTCATTCTTGCCGGATACGGTCGAGTGGGTCGCCAGGTAGCGGCTGAGTTCAAACGTCGCAAGGAAAAATTTGTCGTCATCGAAATCGACGATGAAGCTCTGGAGCATCTTCAAAACGAAGGAATACTTCATATTAAAGGCACGGCGACCGACGACGATATCCTGCGCGAGGCTGGTATTGATTCCGCCAGAACCTTGATTTCTACTTTGCCGGATGAAGCCCAGAACGTTTATCTGACTTTGACGGCCCGTCACATGAATCCTGATCTGAACATTATTGCCCGCGCTGATTTCGATGATGGTGAGAAAAAGCTTGTCCGGGCCGGTGCCAATCACGTGGTTTCCCCCCATGTACTCGGTGGACAGCGCATGGCTATGGCTTCGGTGCGTCCCAATGTCGTCGATTTTATGCACATGACTTCTCTCGGTGAAGGTGGGCTATCTATCGAAGAGGTTGTTATTCCGAAAGATTCGGGACTCAACGGCAAAACACTGGTGGAATCCGGGCTCAAAAGGGACTATGGTGTCAATATTATCGGTATGAAAAAACACAACGCTCGTGTCACTATTGCCCCTGAGCCAAATACAATTCTGGAAGATGGTGACGTACTGGTCCTGGTCGGCTCCAGAAATGGTTTGGAGAAACTCAGCAAGGACTTCGGCTGATGAGAAGTGACGGTACTCCGGTTGGTGTTTTTTTGACTCGTTCTTTCCCTGGTTCCAGTTATATTGTTGGCCCATGATTGATATTGTCACACAGACTCTGGCCGAAGACAACCTGATCGTTGAGGGGGATGCTGTTCTCGTAGCATTGTCCGGAGGTCCGGACTCGGTAGCGTTGCTCCATGTCCTGCACCAGTTAAAGCCTACACTCGGGATACAGCTTGGGGCTGTCTATGTCAATCACCAGATCAGGATCGAACCTGCCGCAGCCGAGGAAGAGTTCTGCCGGTCTCTATGCAGCGAACTGGAGATTGACTTTACTGTCGTAACGGAAGACATACCAACTCTGGCTCGTGAAAACAGAAAAGGAATCGAGGAGACAGCGCGGATTTTTCGTTATGGCGCCTTTGATCGTATTGCCGAAGATGATGGCTACGACAAGATTGCCGTGGGGCATCATGCCGATGACCAGGCGGAGACTATTCTATTTAGAATCCTGCGGGGAAGCGGTCGTACCGGTCTAATGGGTATGCCTATTCGTCGGGGCAGAATTGTTCGTCCGCTCCTGAATGTAACACGCTTGCAGATAATGTCATACATCGATCAGAACGCTCTCAAATACTGTACCGACGAAACCAATGAAGACATGTCAATCCGGCGCAATTTCATCCGACATTCGTTGCTCCCCTCAATTCGAAAACAGATCAGCCCTCGCGTGGAGACCTCTCTGCTGAACCTGGCCGAAACATTGGCATTGGAAGAGGAGTTCCTGAGTATCTTTGTCGAGCGTGCAGTGAAGAAGTGCATATCATTCTCTCCCGGGGGGAAAATAGAGCTTGCTCTTGATATTTTCTGTGATTATGATAAGTGGTTAAGGCGTCGTTTGTTAAGGCGTTGCCTGGTAGCCGTTTCCACGGCTGGAACTTATCC
The DNA here is from genome assembly GCA_019038695.1 of Candidatus Zixiibacteriota bacterium. Classification (NCBI taxonomy): domain Bacteria; kingdom Pseudomonadati; phylum Candidatus Zixiibacteriota; species Candidatus Zixiibacteriota bacterium. The sequence goes on along the minus strand of JAHOYZ010000010.1, from coordinate 72,225 downwards.
TGATAAAGGGGCCGTGGAAAGATTGGATACTGCTTGTCTTCGACGGCAGAAAGCGATCTCGCTGCCCAAGAAAATTCAGGCCGTTCTTGTCGGAGATCGGATGGTTTTGCACGGTCGGGAATCTGGTACTGATGAGCGACAACTTGAACGTGGCCGAAAAGTCAGTCTGCCCGGGTTGCAACTGAGTTTTGCATACCGCGAGACGACATACAAACCCACCGATATGCAGTGGGCCAGGTGTTCCGGAAATGTTGCCCTGGATGCGGACAAGGTGACACCGCCACTGATCGTTCGTCGTTCGCGAGCAGGGGATCGTTTTAGTCCTCTCGGGATGAAGGGTAGCAAGACCGTCAATGCTTATCTGGGCGACCGGAAACTGCACCGTGTTTATCGAGATGAAATCCCGGTTGTGTGCGACCAACGTGGAATTATATGGCTGGTTGGTTACGAAATCGCCGACCGGGTAAAGCTGGATAAGAGTAGCAGAAAGGTTATCAAAGTTGAACGCACCAGGAGAAAAGAAAACGAACCTGCAACCGTTTGAGTTGCTGCTGGATCAGGCGGTTATCGCCAGACGAATCGTCGAACTCGGTGAAGAGATCACCAGGGACTACGCCGGCAAGGTACCTCTGTTAGTGGGGGTTCTCAAAGGCTGTTTCGTTTTCCTCTCCGATCTTATGCGTGAAATCAATCTTCCGCTCGAAGTGGACTTCCTGTCGGCGGCGTCGTATCGAAATGGAACCGAACAGGACCAGGAATTATATTTCGACAACAGCATTAGAACTCCTATTAAGGGTCGTCATGTGCTGATCGTAGAAGGTGTAGTCGATTCTGGTCGTACAGTTTCATCGCTTCTCAGCAAGATTGGTGATGAGGGTCCAGAATCGGTGGAAGTGGTTACATTGATTGACAAGCCCGGAAGCCATCGGTTCAAGCTTGATATTAGATACAAAGGATTCTCGATAGGAAACGAGTTCGTTATAGGATTCGGTCTTGACAATGCTCAGAAATATCGCAACCTCCCGTTCATTGGACGAGTAGTAGAGAAGTAATTAGGATGGCCCGGAAATAGTTTTTGAATAGATGGGCCGATACAGTGTATAATACTGGCGGAACAACATTCAAGCTGATGTGGAGTATTAGTGTCCAGGTTTTATAAAAAGAAAAGCTCTCGCCCGCCAGGGCAGGATCGCGGTGATCGCGAACCTGGTGGACTCAAGGGTCAGGGACGCTCGCTTCTATTCTGGGTGGCTCTGGCACTTATTGTAGTCGTTGGCTGGACCTACGTCAACGGTCTCAACCAGGAACGGGCTCAGATTACCTATTCGGAGTTCGTAGTTCAGATCGACCAGACAAATTTGGAAGAAGTCGCTTTCAGAGATCAGGAGATCGAAGGGACTCTCAAGGAAGCTCGTTCGTTCGAATCAAGCACCGGCGGTGCGACTTTTTCCAAGTTCCGCACCCGGATACCATTCCCAGATTTCAATTATGAACTGGTGAAGCGACTTGAGGCACAGAACGTCAGGATCATCGCCGATGCTGATAGCGCCTTTTTGGGCTATATTCTGGCTGCTGCGCCCTGGATAATCCTGGTTTTCATCTGGCTGTTCTTCATTCGCCAGATGCAGGGTGGAGGCGGTCCCAAGGGATTGTTTTCCTTTGGCAAGAGCAAGGCCAAGTTGGTAACGGATGAACGCCCCAAGGTTACCTTTGACGATGTAGCCGGGGCTGATGAAGCCAAGGAGGAGCTGGGAGAGATCATCGAATTTCTCAAGGAGCCCGGCAAGTTCCAGAAGCTGGGCGGAAAAATCCCCAAAGGAGCACTCTTGCTGGGCGCACCAGGAATCGGAAAAACTTTGCTGGCGCGAGCCGTCGCAGGAGAAGCGGACGTACCGTTTTTCTCTATGTCTGGTTCGGATTTTGTCGAGATGTTTGTCGGCGTAGGTGCCAGTCGAGTACGGGACCTGTTTGAGCAGGGGAAAAAGAACGCCCCGTGCATTATCTTTATTGATGAAATCGACGCGGTTGGGCGTCATCGCGGTGCCGGACTCGGTGGTGGGCATGATGAACGCGAACAGACCCTGAATCAATTGCTGGTCGAGATGGATGGCTTTGAATCCAACGAAGGTGTTATCCTGCTGGCCGCTACCAACCGACCCGATGTGCTCGATCCAGCACTGTTGCGTCCGGGACGTTTTGACCGTCAGATCGTAGTACCCCATCCTGATATCAAAGGACGCCTTGGAATACTCGAAGTACATGCCCTTAAGATCAAGAAGGCTGACGACGTGGACCTCTCTGCGGTCGCCCGGGGAACACCCGGCATGTCGGGGGCTGACCTTGCCAATCTCGTCAATGAAGCCGCCTTGCTGGCGGCACGCTGGGATCACGAGTCGGTGACCATGTCCGATTTCGAAGAGGCCAAGGACAAAGTTATGATGGGTGCGACCAGGAAATCGCTGGTCATTACCGAGGAAGAAAAAAAGATCATTGCTTATCATGAAGCCGGGCATACACTCGTAGCTAAGTTCCAGCCCAAAGCTGATCCGATATACAAGGTGTCGATTATCCCACGCGGGATGGCTCTCGGTATCACCCAGTCGCTTCCTATTGATGAGAAGCATACGCATGCCAAGGATTATCTCGAAGCTACCCTGACCGTTCTGATGGGCGGACGTGTGGCCGAAGTGATCGTTTTTGATCAATTGGATACCGGCGCGGGTAACGATCTGGAGCGCGCTACCAAACTGGCCAGGAAAATGGTCTGCAACTGGGGCATGTCGGACAAACTTGGACCGGTTACGCTGGGAAGAACCGAAGAACACGTTTTCCTCGGTCGAGAGATGTCCCGACCAAAAGATTACTCCGACGCAACGGCTGAGTTAATCGACAGTGAAGTGCGGGCCGTGATTGAGTTGGCCGAAGAGAGAGCGCGGGAGATTCTCTCGACCAATCTCGACAGCCTTCATAAACTGGCTGAGGCGTTGCTCGAGAAGGAAACCATCGACAGTGAAGAGGTCGACAAGATCATCGGTCGCTCACCCGGAGATCTTGAGACAGTAGAGCCGCCAACCCCGACTCCGACTCCGGAGGCATGAGCTGTGGGTTTCGATCAGGCAAAGATTAGAGAGGGAGCCCGACTGATCCTGGAAGGGATCGGCGAAGACCTCAATCGCGAAGGGTTGACACGTACCCCCGAACGGATAGCGGAGTATTTTGAGGAAGTGCTTTCCGGCTATGCTTCCGACCCCGCCGCCGAACTACGCAAATACACTACCAGCAACAAGGACGAGATGATCATCCTCAAAGACATCTCGTTCTATTCGTTATGCGAGCATCACCTGCTGCCGTTTTTTGGCAAGGTGCATATTGCCTATATTCCGCAGAACGACAAAGTGGCAGGGTTCTCCAATATGGTCAACGTTATCGACATTCTTTCGCATCGTTTGCAGGTACAGGAACGAATGACCTCCGAGATCGCCGATGCCATGCTCAAGGCACTCGACCCTAAAGGTGTTCTCGTCGTTGTTGAAGCTGAACACTTGTGTTTGACCATGCGGGGAATCAAAAAACCCGGCAGTAGGATAGTGACCTCGGCGGTGCGTGGTATGTTGCGCAAAACTGCCACACGCTACGAAGCCCTCTCGCTTATGGGCAGAGGTGTGTAAGGGGTCAAGCACCTCCTGGTTGTTATTCCTGCGCGACGATGTCGCTGTGGAAACAGAAATCCCATCTTAACCAGAGTCATCAACAACGGATATTGAGTATATCGATATTGAATAGGACTTCGGCCTACTCGGTTTGTCAACTCCGCATCACCAGTTGTGTTCCCAGCCGTTATTACCGATATTACCAGAGTACCCAACCAGATACCGGCTGGGTGGCCCATCAGCTTGCTGTGGGATCTGAGCCGGTATCGCAAACAAGGACACCATGTTTCTGCATCGCGTCACATATCTAATAAACATTCTTTTGCTCATTGTTCTGTGCTGTTCATCATCAGCAATGGCAGGCGAGACACTCATTTCCTATCAGGGTCGGCTTACGTGGCCAACCGGGACACCTGTGACCGACGGCTCCCACAGCGTGGGGTTCTCTCTACATACTGATTTCACCGGAGGCGATCTTGTGTGGCAGGAGACAGCCACCGTTGCGACTACGTCCGGGCTGTTCGTGCATTTACTGGGATCGATCACGCCTCTATTGGCTTCTGTGATTACCGACCATGACCCTTTATATCTGGAGCTGTCAATTGAGAGCCAGACCATCACGCCCAGAACGCGGCTAACATCGGTCCCGCGCTCGATAGTAGCTGAAGGATTACGGGCTTCAGATGACTCCGGTCTGGTTGTTCTACAGGCGGTTGTCGATTCCGGCGGGGCGTTATATCTTTTTGACTTTGAAGGCAACCCGGGGATCATCCTTCACGGAGGTCTTCAGGGAGATTCGGCCGTGATTTTACCGCCGTCATCGGTGAACTCATCTGAGATTCTCGACGAGCCAGGCATCGCCGGATACTCCAATTCCAGTCAAGTCGATCTGTCAACCGGTGAGATGGCTGATCTGGTAGACATTGAAATCACGACACCCGCCGACGGTTACATCATTCTCTACGGCAAGTGCTACCTCATGCTCAGTGGTACAACCGGTACCAACAGCGCCCGTATTCAGATCGACGAGAGCCAGGGGGGCGTGTCGCAATATCCATTTTATACACAGGCTGGGCTGAGTGGATATGTCAATACGGGAACTAATTACTTCCCAATCTACGTCACACGGACGTACTACCGGGAAGCCGGCACATATGAGTTTAGGCTGGAGGGTCGCGCCATGAACTCGCCACCAGCCGTAGCCCAGTCATGGGATCACCAACTCACAGCAGTCTTTTTCCCCAGTAGTTACGGTTGGGTGAGTGGATATGCTACCACCGCAAATGGCTTCCCGAGTGCGCGTCCCGTTCATTCAGATTCGTCAGACTCGGTCCTGCGATCAGACGAGTATTACGAAGTTGATCTACGTGATCTGGAGATCGACGACCAGCATTAGCGTTTAAAATCTACGACCTCATCACTTCAACAGCAGCATCTTGCGGGTAGCCACAAAATCCCCGGCCCGGACGCGGTAGAAATATACACCGCTGGCGACAGACTGATGTCTGTTGTTGGTACCATCCCAAGTGATTTCATATGAGTTAGCAGATTGGTCCGCATTCACCAATGTTCGCACTCGCTGCCCCAGAACATTGAAGACGTCAATCTCTACGTGTGACCGCGTGAATAGACAATACTGGATAGTAGTTCCGGTGTTGAACGGATTAGGGTAGTTCTGTTCGGTCACAAAGCTGGTTGGCAGTATCGGCGGCTCATTCGGCTGATCTGTATGGGCGATGTTGTAAATATTGATGGAACCGCCATCAGATGCCACCAGGAGGTCACCGTCAACATCAATCATAGTGCCCCCTTCCCCACCGAAAGCTATAAGCTCGGGGTAATCGCCGGTCATATCCATAACACCTATCCCCTCAGGACCAACCATACAGAGAGTCTCTTCGGTTCTGTCCGAAGCCAGGACGGTCAGTGGAAGATTGATTACGGTATCAACTTCGGGCTTGCGAGGATCAGTCATATCATAGATGGCGAGGTCATAATAAACCGGAACCAGCAGACGGTTGTCCGTCCAAATCATTTCGTAGGCCGGTCCGGTGAGGTTCTCTATCGATAATTGCTCCAGCTCAAAATCGGGTGTAATCAGGTGGGTTGAGAGTTGATTCCTGGAGGTGGCTACAAACAATATATTGCTGTGAACCAGTATAGATGTGATGCGACCCTCGAAATGCCACGGCTCCATAGCAGTAATAATAGTTGAATCTGAGATAGTGTAGGTCTGGATGCGGGACCTGCCAACGGTCATGATTACATTAACGCTATCGAGCTTGTGATCGAGCCATAGCAACTCACCAGCCAGGGTATCATCCAGATAGAAAGAACGCTCAATGAAAAACGAGTCCGGATCAAGAGACTGAACAATGAACACAATCTTGTTGGAGTCAGCGAGATAGGCGATCAGAGTATCACCATTGTTCTGCAGAGCCTGGACATTGGTCAGATCTTCGTACATAGTATAATTCAACTGTGGCGTCAGATCGACATCAAAGGAAAACACATCTATAGGATTCGCTCCCCCGCCGGTGATGAGCCGTCCATCAACTACTAGTATATCCTCCACCGGTCCCGAACGATACAGCATAGACCGAGGAAGATACGGATTGAGCAAGTCAAAGGCGATTAGTCCTCGCTCGTCCCGGGGAAGAATCAAATGCTCCCTTCCCTTCCAGATGAACATATCACCGGTGAACCCACCGATTTTGATCTCGGTAATGTTCGTCACTTCCAGAGTTGACCGATTAAGCACTCGGACAAAACGGTCCTCTACAAACACCAATTCGTCTGCGGTTAGATATATCTGCCGGGGATTACCGACATCCGCCAAGGTATCAATAATACCCAGACCCTGTCGACCAAAGGAACCGGTCACAACACCACCAGTTTTCTGGGTAATCAGGAAAATCGAATCCAGCCGCACAAATCCTGAGGCTTCGAAAGATACATACAGGTAGTCGAGGAACTGTCCGAAATCGTACCCGTCAAGAGCGTAGCGAGCTATGCCATTGTATTCGTCAAGGGCATACAATGTATCGTTGTCTATCGCAAGGTCGGTCATCAGAATACCAACCATACTGGAGTCCACAAACTGGGCCCGGTTGTCTGCATCCAATGTGAACCGCCACAGCCCATCGTACCAGGAAGAGAAGTAGAGTGATTTTTCATGAAAGGTGAAGTCGGCAAATACGATACCCGGATCCACCGTCCAGAGACACTCCAGGTCGGGAAGACTGGCAATCCGGTAGGCACTGAGACGATTGTCCTCGGCACGCACTATCAACAAGGTATCAAATTCTTTCAGATCGGTCGGCAAGAAATCAACCGGGGCAACCCGGATTACTTCAAAGGCTCGCAGGGAATCCACCAACTCCGCAACGATTACGGCATCGTCAGAAATTCCCACTGCAAAGTGGTCGTCGATGACTCGCACAGCCTTCATCTTGTTCCAGAGCATTCGATAAAGGGGGCCGTCTAGCTCAGCCTGCGCAAAACCCTGAGAGGCCGTAATCAGGCAACTCAATAACAGAAATATGATACGGATACATTTCATTTTATCAGGAGCATTTTTCGGTTAATTATGTTCTTCCCCGCTTCCAATCGGTACAAGTACACACCAGTGGCGTAATCAGAACCTATGAAATCGACCTCATGGGAACCGGCATTCACTTCCCCGTCCATAAGTGTTTGTACTTCCTGGCCAAGAATATTGTACACAGTCAGTTTGACATACCGACGAGTGGGGACAGAGAAGACGATCCTGGTCTTTGGGTTGAATGGGTTTGGGTAGTTCTGACGAAGCGATACTCTTCTTGGCAGAACGGCTACGCCATCATCTATGTCAGTGGAAACCCTTACTGAACCCATCTGGCCGCTGTTAAGATTGTCGCCCAGGAATCGGAAAGTATTGCTACCGTCATCGATAGAAGCCTCGAAATTCCAGACCAGCAATTCATGGCCATCACTCAGTAGCGCCAGTTCAACCAAACCATCTCCGTCAATATCGTCCACCAGAGGTGCGTAACGCGATGAAACGACATTGCTGGAACGGGCCGGTGTAACTCTGGGCCAACCGGGAATCGGGACAGCATTGTGATCAAGAATATGGAGTTGCTCCGGACCGGTACCTGGCAGGATATAGCCGGACCGGAAGATGATCTCAGGGTAGGTGTCGCCAAGAAGGTTCGCCACTCCTGGCGTACCAAAAGTCATCGGCGCGGAAAAGGCTTCACCGACCGGTCGCCCATCGCGAGAGACATATGGTGTACCATCAGCGCGGAAGATAAAGAGCGAGGCAATATCAAATTCAAAGAAGGTAACGAGTATCTCCGGAGAACCATCCAGATCAAGATCCGCAGCTATGGGATAAGAGCCGATCCAGCCCACTACACTCGGTAGATCCACCGGCCAGCCCGGCAGGTTATCGACACCGCGCGTCAGAGCCCAGATTCGGGACATTCCGAACTCCCAGCCAGCCACTACAATCTCAGGAAGATTATCCTCGTCGAGATCAGTCAGTACAGTCCCATACACGCTGGGGATACTCAACACAGTAGGGTTATCATCACCATAGACTGGTTGACCGTCAGCGCCACCGAACACACCCAAACCCGTATACGGATATGGAGAACTGTAGGACGCGATTACTTCAAACCATTCGTCATCATCCAGATTGGTGGCAGCCACAAAGGGTGAAGTCCCGCCGCCGATCCCATAGGAAAATGAGATGCGATCACTGAACTGGGCAAAAAGACCTTCCAACCCAAAGAAATAAGGCTCGCCATCAAACCGATAGGCCAAAACCTGACCCAGCTTGTTGAGAATAAGAATAGCTGAATCGGGCGTGGCACCCTGCTCCGCATCCACACGCAGGCGACCGATAGTAGGGTTGGGGTAGGCATATTCATAGGCAATCAGTCCCGTGTAACACTCCAGCAAGACATCATCGATTATCGGTGTGCCATCCCAGTGAATGATGTGAATACCGTCTGTATTGGTAGCAATGATTTCATCCCATCCGTCACCATCCACATCATAAATGGCCGGTACGCACCGCATGTCCTTATTCGGTAGAATGGGGAAACCATCAATCACCTGACCATTGTCACCACGGTACATGGCGAGTCCGGCTGTTGTCGGGACAATCACCTCGTTCACGCCGTCGTGATTGAGATCGGCACAGACTGGTGTCATTCCTCCTCGCCCACCGGTGTGTTGCGGCCAGCCCAGAGCAAACGCCGAACTTACGTGTATGGCAACCGAGTCAATCTCTCTTTGTTCACCAAAAAACCCGTCCACATAAATCACGAAATGGCCAGTATCAGACCCGGACACTGACCAGTCGAACATCAAGGAATCAAAAAATTCTCCAGTTGATGTTCCCAACCACTCCAAACTCCCTAAACCGTCACGGTAGGAGAAAATTACCGAATCGAAATCCGGTCCGTAGACAGAACCATAGATAGGAATGCTATAGAAAAGCTCCTCCCCATTGATGGGAGAAGTTATCTCAAGATGATTTGATCGAACGTAGACAATAGTAACGCTCGATATTGAACCATTGTCGTCAGTCAACCTGAAACTCAGGAATCCGGAACTGTTTGTGGCATCAAAAATGCAGGCGAGCGAATCAGAAGGTACAGACGCACCCGAGGCAAGCCATATCCAGTCCTCCGGGTTGAGTCCCCATGCATATTCGAGGCTCCAACCACCGGAGTAGCCAGCCACAGAGGCTATCTTGATTGGAATGTTACTTTCATACCGATTACGATGGATTGGCTCCACGATGAATACACTTCCATCTTCCAGCAACGCGAGGGAAGCATCGATATTAAGGTATCCATAACCGCAAATGGTATCCGGACCGGGAAGAAACTCCCCCGTACTGAGCGGGTCCAGAAGATCAGTAGCGCCGTGTAAAAGAGCATCCTGAAGTTCTTCAAGGGAAAGATCAGGTCGTACCGACAGCAGCAACGCGGCCGCTCCGGCAACAATCGGAGTCGCCATCGAAGTACCGTCCGCAAGGTAATAATGATCGGCAATGATTCGTACATCCGGCTCCAGCCCTGGGTAAGGTCCATACATGTCAGTATCTGCCGCCCTGAGAGATAGGATATCCTGCCCCGGGGCAATGAGATCAATATGCGCACCGTAGGTTGAGAAATCGGTCATAAGTCCATCGGAATTCCCGGCTCCGACCACGAATGTGGAATCGAACGCGGCCGGATAGAACCTGGTGTTGTCACCGGTGTTGCCGGGAGCGATACAGACCAGAACTCCATTACGCCGGGCAAAATCGATAGCATCCTTGAGCACGACAGATTCAAATGGTGTTCCCCAACTCACGTTGATAATCTTGGCACCGGCATTGACGGCGTAGAGGATACCTGCCGCCCCTACCGCACTGGTACCGTTGGGACGTATCTTTACCGGCATCAACTCTACCCAGGGTGCCACGCCTACTATGCCCACCCCATCGGCGTTTGATGCAACAAGACCTGCACAGTGCGTTCCATGACCATGAATGTCGGTTGGGTCAATATCACCTGTGGGATCAAGAATGTTGATCACATCGCCGGAAACGTCATAGCCGATAGTATCATCCACGATGCCGTTGTGGTCGTCATCGATACCGTTGTAGGGAATTTCATCGTTGTTACGCCAGATTCTGCCTTCAAGTTCAGGATGCATCAGATCGATGCCGCTATCGACTATAGCTACTACGACTCTGGTTGTCTGAGCCGGAGGAGCCTGGTATATGTCGATAAGCCGGATATCTTTGCCGGGGATCCCAACCCTTGTGATCAATTCATCATTGTATGGCCCGGCCACGCGCTCTACAGCCAGATAGGGCTGTCCCACATTGTACAAATACCACTGGTTTGAGAATAAGGAATCATGGGGCAGATCGAAGAACTCAAGATAGTAATCAGGTTCGACAAACTCGATGTTATCCTTCCCCAGTATCGAGACTACATCGACCTCGGACAACGCCTGCCCATCAAAATGCAGCACATAGGTCCGCTCCCACGCTTCTGTGCCGTCGAGATCAATCTGCAGCTGCAATCGAGACATCTGCTGAAAAATATCACTTCTGCCCAGTGCCTGATTCAGATGAGCAGGATCGATCTGCGGTTTCAGTCGTACAACGAATTTATTGGGAACGGGACCAGACGCACCTGTAGAAGCGTATGCGCCCGTTACAAAAAATATGATTAGCCCAAAAAACAGTATCTTGTGCATTATCAGCCTCTTGAGCAGCAATCCCCGGTATCCAGAAGTATCTCAATTGAAAGTCTCAAGTACCATGGAATAGCAACGCTCGGACCAAGTAGAACATTCAGCGTTGACTATGCCTAAGATAATATAGTACAAGGAGTTGTCAAGACTTTTACGTAAGTCGCTGGATCACATGGCAATATCATACTGTCATGGGATACTTGTCTTCTCGGAAGCGTAATGACATTGTCAGCAGACTGTCTTTCATAGGTGGGCTGAGTCGAAGGACGGTATCCCCGAAGCCACATCTCGCTATTCATCACACAAAAAAGACCCGCCTGGCAACAAGCGGGTCTTTTTATTTAGTCAGTTTAGCACTCAGGGTCCGTATTGGATGTCAATGAATTCGATGACACCATCGGCTCCTTCATCGTAGACATATATTCTGATGGTATGGGTACCGTCCGGATCACTGGTCGTGAATGTAACCAGGTAGCTGTTAGACATGGCCGCAACTACAGGCAGGTTACTCAGATCAAACGTGGCATCGCCTGGATCAATAAACTCGATTGTTCCACCAGTGCATTCCGACATCCACCACGGACGTTCGTCGTACAGGTCTGTCCAGGATGCGATCGTATCCGCCGGTACAAACGGGTCACTAAGACTGAAACCGCTGAAAACTGTATGAATGTTCACATGTCCGGCGAGCTGCTGGCACATGTATTCCGTTCCCCAATGTGCAATGCCGCTGGGCTGGGTAGATTCATCAGTGAAATTGATGAACTGCCTCGAAGCTCCTGAACGCCAGTTGAACATGGAATCGGCAAAGAAAACGCCTACAATGCCATTCTCAGCACTTGTGTTATGATCAGAAGCGAAGGTTGCGGCTTCGTCATGTAGCGCGGTACTATCCAGGCCGGCAAAATCACGAACCCGACTCGTCCCGGATCGCGGAACACCATTGCGCTCGTTGAGATATGATTCGAGTTGGGCGGCAGTGCCCAGATTGATAGCCCCTCTTATATTGCCATAGTAACCTACACAGCCGAATTGCACATCCAGACCAGTAGCCTCAAGCTGCTGCGCAAAGTCAATTATGCCAGCCGCAACCGCATCTGCCTCCCCGGACATACTCTCCGAATAGTCCACTGTAAACACAACATCAGCCATGAGAGTATTGCTCGTATCAACACGCTTTATCTGAATGGCTTTGATAACGCCATCCTCTTCGACAAAGAAATTCACACCAGCCTGAGGAACAATTGGCTGTTCCGTCACCGGATTGTAGAGTCCGGAAACATTGATCCGCACATGGCTGGAATTGCCAGGTTCAGTGCTGAAGCTCGCTGAAGGAACGATGTTGTTACACTCAATATCAGGAGGCCCCTCATCCTGTTGGTTCGGGGAATCATAGTACTTGGTCAGATAGGACTGATCCTTGTCGTCACATCCGACCGCAATCATCAGTATGGCCAACGCCACCACTGACAGAATTAGCAGCATTTTATGCATCTTCTGCATGCTCCTGTGTATGTTAGTACGTCTCATTATCCACCCTCGGCGCATCACCAAGGGTCGTACTTATCCTATCGACAAGTACGAGCCAAACGCAACTACGCCTGTTCTCCACCATCAACTTCAGGCCGCAAGAACAGGATTAACCGATCGGTTGTCAATAAAAAATGAGATGCGGGCAGCATATGTCTACTCAATGCGAATCACACACAACCGCTATCGCATCAATCTCGACCAATGCACCCATTGGTAGCGCCGCCGCCTGGATAGTGGCGCGGGCTGGCGGGTTGTCATCGAAATACTCACCATAGACCTCATTAACAGCAGCAAAATCAGCGATGTCGACCAGAAAGATCGTCGTCTTAACGACATGAGACAAGTCTGCTCCACCTGCAACGAGGATAACTTTCAGATTCTCCATCACCTGGCGACATTGTTCGGCGGCGGTTGTTCCTGCCAATTGTTTTGTCTGGGGGTCGATCCCGATCTGGCCCGAAGTGTAGACAACGGTCCCACAGTCGGCCTTGACGCCCTGCGAATATGGCCCCAACGCGTCGGGGGCATGGTTAGTTTTAATGATTTTCTTCATATGGTCTCCGTATTTATATTGAAATATAGGGACCAAATAGTCGGGATAGTAGAATAAATACGTTGAGTTTCTAGCGGCTCCCATGCATTAGGTGCCGTGCACTGTCAAAGTGCATGAACGATACCAAGCTCGTTTGTCACTGGTCGGTTGTGACTTCTTTCTTTTGCCTGGAGACAGTATGAGAGTTGATGGTCGCCGGAATATGCTGCAGCACTCTTCTTAGAGTATAAGACAAATCTATGTTGTGAAAGGGTTTACTGAAGAAACCATCGGCACCGGCCTCAATAGCCGACTGAGGAGTATATTGGCCCGAATGTCCTGTAATCAGTATGAACGGTATTCCGGGGTAGTTGAGCTTGACTTCTACCAGAAGTTCCAGTCCGCTCATTCCGGGCATCATAATATCCGAAACGACCGCGTGAACGGCGGTTGAGTGTAACTGTTCGAGAGCCTGTTCGCCGGAATATGCAGCGAGAACCTCGTATCTTTCCATCTCCATGAAATTAGTTAGTAATTCGACGATCATCGGCTCATCATCCACAACGAGGATGGTTCGTCTGACATCTAACTCTGCCTTTGAGAGTTTGGCTACCAGCGTAGGCATAGCGATAGGCAGCATCATGATGTCATGGACGCCAAGTTTATGATACTCGCGAACCGTTGCTTCATCAAATTTCTGCCCAACCATCATGACCGCCACAGATTGGAGTCGTCTGTCTATTTTGACATCCCTGAGGAATTTGATTCCATTATCAGTGACAGAACTCACATCCAACAGCACAATTCCCGCCTCAATGTTTTGTTCGAGCATTTTGAAACTCTGCCTATCAGAGTAGGCTGAAATCACGTCGTAGCCCGCATCGCTGACGTTGCCAGCCAGCGAATCCCAAGCTGGCGAACTATGCCCAATCATCAGTACTTTCAAGTCGAATCTCCATGGTGTTTGCTGTGCAACATTTGAGAACTGTAATCAACTACATTATCGGACAGGATTGTCAACACTTGACTTCCGTAGATTGAGCAGTAGAAAAACCCGATATTGGTCGAAGTTTGGTTGATCGTCAGGACTATGGCGTCCACTGGTATTCGTTCAGATCAATGGAACCGTTGAGGCGGAATTCTACCCCCTCGTCCACAAGAAGTGCTTTCTGGAGTTCGTAGCCCTGCCCCCGTCCGAGCGAAATACGACCCTCACGGTTAACCACCCGATACCAGGGAAGGCTCGCTTTTTTCGATGACGAATGCAACACCCGTACTACTTGACGTGCTCCGCGTGAACTTCCGGCCAGCAATGCGATCTGGCCATAGGTGGCAACTTTGCCGAGCGGGATTTTCAGTATGGCCGCAATAGCCTTTTGGTGGAACGAGCTTGTCATTAGATTAATGCTTCATGTCAATTCTTCAAAGCTCTTTCCTCAATGGGGATTTCTCTACTGTCCAATTCCCTTTGCCAACATTGCGCGCTCCGTTGAACACCAGAAACGAGTATTTTCCATAGTGAGGGACCAGCTGCCCCAGCCGCGGGAGTGATTCCCCATCGTCGGTTACGATCACAAGGTACTTTCCGATATCCTGCCAGTCCTGGCCGGAGAGCACAAAAGTATGGCCTTCTCTCGGATACGATGTGCCCTCAATTATCACTGAGTCACCTGCATAGCGAACTCTCTTTCCAAAATACAATGGTAGTTCCGGAGGATTAAGAATGATCGGGACATCGTCTGGTCCGTTCTCGTGTAGGACATCTGAGCTTAGAACAATCACCGTGTCGCCCACAAGGTTCTCACCGAAAGATCCAAACGGTTCATGGAGAGAATGAGATTCGGACTCAAAGGAGATAAACCGTTTCTGCGAACCGCCCAGGATGGAAGAAACAATCGGCTCGATCTCATCGGAATACAGCTTACGGAAAAGATTACTCTCAGGATCAACCGCCAATGTAGTTACGTCGGCCGGCACCGTCATCACATAGGTTGACTCGGGTGAATTCAATACTACGAAAGTATCTATCGTCGTGCCGTCACTTTCGAACCGCAATGGTATCTTCAAACGATACTCCTGCCCACTGTTCTCAAACAGCGAAAATGAGACTGTTCTCGTCTGGCCGTCAACGTCGGACGCACTTTTATCGATCTCTATGTCGATAACCGGCGCACCCGTCCGGTCGATCCACTGCGGAATAACGTAGGAAAGATCGACGCCACTGGTTTTCTCGTATGTGTCAAGCCACTCTTCCCATGATATATATTTCCCTTTGTAATCCGCATACACTCGCTTCCAGGCATCAAAGAAAGCGTCGGTGCCAATTGACTCCTCAATCATGTGGAAGACCATCATCGCCTTGTTGTAACCAATAGTGCGGGTGCCGGGACTGGTACGGGAAGTGAACTCCCGGATGGGGAAGTCGTTTTGTTCATCGACATAGCTCACGTATTGTTTGAGAATATCCTTGCGATAGCCACGCGCGGCGGCGGGTGATTGAAGCAGCTTGTAACGATAGTCGGCACCATAGACGGTAGCCGCTTCGCACCAATTCCCTCGCTCGTAGTCAACGTATACACTGTTACCCCACCAGTTGTGTAATACCTCGTGCCCCAGCGAAGTCCGTATAATGAACGGTAGACGGATTACCTGTTGACCAAGTAGCGTCCAGGCGGGCATCCCGTATCCGGTAGGAAAAAAGTTCTCCGCCACTGTGAAGCGCTTGTAGGGATATGGTCCGATCAGTTCCGAATACATTGCAATATAATCAACAGTGGCGTTGAGATAATTATCAATCAGCCCGGTGTCCGCTTCAAAGAAATAGCAGGCGACTTCAATGCTGTCGAGCCACTTCGTGCGCGTCACATACGGAGCAGCCATGAGCATTACACCGTCAGATTGGAATGGGTTTTCCCAGGTTTGCACCTTGCGGTCTCCGGTCGTTTCATTGGCCAGGCGATTGCCGTCACTGACCGATTCCCAGGTGGAGGGAATATCGACTGTCAACACACACTGAAAGGCGTTTTCCTCCCCCTGTGGATAGTAGTATGATGACGGGCTGAAATACGCTCCTTGATCGAGAATGGTACCGGACACTTCGCGACCGACATTTTCGTTCGAGAAACGTGTGTTGGCGACATCATCGGCAAACTCAGCCCGGTATGTAATTCGGAACGAGACCGAGCCACTGTGATCGGCCTGAAACAGGACTAACTGCGGTTCGCCTTCCAGATCAAACCCGGGGAGGGAATCGCGGATTTCCTGAGGCAGTTGGGCTGTGTCGGTCAGAGCAACAGCCGTGTATTCAAGGGGAAGATTATCAACCAGGAATGAATCAATCACGGCTGTCCGGTTAAGATAGAACAGGTTCCCACCCTGAGCGATCTCGAACGTTCCTTCATCGGTTATTTGAGCCGTCTGAGCAGGAACATCCACTGTGATGCGGAGTTGGTGTTGCTCGAAACGCACGATCGATATTTCGGCGATTCCATTGTCGGCCAATGCCAACACCCCAATTACTATCAGAAACACTATCGAAACAAAGCGAGTGGTCATGATATTCTCCCTTCAAGAAATCCAAATGTGTCAACGCTCACATGGAACAGAAACGTCCTGTCCATTTGTTCGGATTATAGTACCTGGTGAAGGGGTAAGCCAGTCCTATTGCACAGGGCGAGAACGGCAGATAAGCGGTAATGTCACAGACTCATTGACAAAAGGCAATATCGCCTTATATTGACTCAGGACGGTTTAGTTCACCATAAGATACCTGCTGGAGATTGTCCTCCGGGAGGGTGATTTTACGATTGCTCATCGCAGAAGGAATAACCTATGAAGACGGCAATAACACTGCTTCTTGCACTTGTCCTGGTATTTTCCCCAACAGCTCATCTCACGGCCCAGGAAGTAGTCTGGGATCAAACATACGGCGGTGACTACCGCGACAACGGACACACCATCAGAACCACGCTGGATGGCGGGTATGTCCTAGCTGGGTTCAGCGTTTCGGAACCTGACTCTAAGGTAGCGCTCATAGTAATTCGTCTGAACAGTCTTGGTGATACTTTATGGACTCGCACTTTCGACGGCATCGTACGAAACTATCCTCCGATATCATCCTTTGATATCCAGTGTACACCCGATGGCGGATTCGTCATTGCCGGAGCCACTGACGATGCCTTTGATGAACGGGACGGTTACGTACTCCTGCTCGACAACAACGGTGATTCACTGTGGACATGCACGGTTGGCGGAGAGGGAAACGATGTGTTCCAGTCGGTCCTGCCCCTTTCCGACGGCAACTTTCTGCTCTGCGGATCAACCAATTCATTCGGTGCGGGAGACTATGATGTTTACCTGGTGTTGGTCAACGAGTACGGCATAGCAGTTCGCTCGACCACTTATGGGGGCTTGGGAGCGGACATCGCAAGTACGGTCAAATGGGTCCCGGGGGGTGACTACGTCATCGCCGGATCAAGCGGAGAACAGGTGCTTGTGCTAAGAGTTGCACCGGACGGAACTGAGCGTTGGCTGCGGACATTCGGAAGTGATCCAATGAAGGCGTATGGTGTGGCGGTAACATCTGATAGCGGGTTTATTATGGCAGGTGCTCGTTCATTCGGTTTCGAGTTGCCCTTCAGTAACGGTATGGCTATGAAAGTGGATGCTCAAGGCGACTCCGTGTGGACTCAGGTCTATGATTATTTCAATAGCACCCTGTTTGAAGTCCATGTTGGCAGTGATGGTCACATCTATCTGGGTGGCAGCCAGAATGAGTATTACTGGCTCAGTGGTATGGTGCTCAAAACCGACGCCCTCGGTAACGTAATCTGGCACAAGGACTATCAGGTTACTGACGATCAGTGGAGTACATCTTCGACGTCACTGGATATTGGTCACCTTGACATTGATGGAACAGTTGCGCAGGTAGGTACTAACTGGCACTACGACGACATTTCAATGAACTACCAAACGTATGTAGCGATTATCAAGGACACTGCTTACACAGGTTATCTTCTGCAGAAGAAAATCGAACCGGATACGATCTTCGCTGCTATGGCTCACACTGTGGATGACTACAGCATTGACATATATCTCGGCGATCCGGCTGATGGATATACGGTTGCCGATGTTGATATTGGGTCTCTATCGGTAAATGGCGGGGTTCTTTCGGTCACTGTGACAATCTTGCCTTCCTACCCAAGCTTCACCGGTGAAGTTATTCAGTTATCCATTCCAGCCAGAGATTTTGTGCTCTCCTATGGCTTGCTATATGACACATCCAACCAACCGTTCGATATCTCCGGATCGTTTCTCGACGGTCGGCAATTCGACCTTAATGGAACATTTGTGTTAGTGTCTCATACATCAGGTGATGTGGACCTTGATGGCAAAGTAACCATAGCCGATCTCACCCTGCTCACATCTCATCTATTTTTGGGTGGCCGCCTTCCTTCCCATGAGGCAGGTGATGTCAATCTGGACGACTTGGTTAATGTGGCGGACCTCACGCGACTCGTGCAGATGCTCTTCCTAGGTATACCCTAGGAGTTGGCTGTTAGAGAGCACTGACCCAATTCATCAGCCTCATCTTGTTGCTAATGGCCTTAGGATAGATGGTTCTGGAGCACTTTGTTCTTGATCTCCCAACGAGTTCTCGTACATTATACATCGAATATCAAAACGACGGTCAAAAAGCGGTACTGGCACAGGACGAAGCGCCCTCTTGGATACGCCCTCCAAAACCAATAAGGAATGCCGTTGTCCGCTCTTTGACCCTTAGCCTTGAAGGGGAAAGCAGTGCCTGCAGAAGGAAAGTCACCAAACGAACTACTGGCAGAAAAGATATCTAAGGAGTTGGTGAAATCCGGACTCGTCAAAGAGAACAGAAGAAACGATCTCGAAGCCAAACTCAAGACCAGCGGAATTAGCGGGGACGATTGGCAAAGATGGATCAAAGAAGCCACTGCGCATGAGAAAGATGGGGATAGGGGCGATGTCTAAGCCGCTGGATAAGGTAGAACTCTGTAATTTTCGCGGGGCGAGCGAACCCTTTGAATTGGCGTTCGACCGGACGAAAGATCTGACACTACTGTTTGGTGAGAATGGTTCGGGCAAGTCCACTATCTTGGATGCAATTGACGTCGTCTGCAATGGCAGTACAGGCGGTCTTGAGGACATGAGTGTTGGGCGGGGGCCTGCTCAGTATCTGAAGACATTAGGAGCCAAGGTGGGCACGCTTCGGGCTACGGTTCATTCGGACAGTGAATCGTGGTGCGCAACTTTGGATAGCAGCACTGTTGAAGTAGCAGGTCCAGATGAAAGACCATCAGTGCGAATACTCAGGCGAAAGAAGATTCTATCCCTTGTCACTGCTCAACCAAATGAGCGTTACAAAGAACTCAAGAGCTTCATTGATACTGTAGTAGTTGAACAGTCAGAAAACAATCTACTGTCCGAGCTAAAGGGGATAGACAAGCAAAGAGAGAAGCTAGAGATCGCTCAAAAAAGCAAGGGCGAAGAGCTTGAGAAATTGTGGGAGAGTGAAGAACGCCCCGGCCCGTCTGTCTCTGCTCTAGGCTGGGCAAGCGAAAAAGCAAAAGAATCAATTACTGCCCTGCAAAGTCAGCAAACTGGCTTGGAGAGCGTCATTGATGCGATGGACTCTGCCATAGCAGACTGCAACAACTACATGAAGCACAGATCGTCAGTCGATTCTCTGAGTCTCAAATTGAAGAGCGTGGAGCACACGATAAAGACTGCTTCGGACGCTAATACAACAACGACCGTGCTTTTAGCTAAATCGCTCCGTGAGGCCAAGGCCTACATTGACGCTGATACGAAGCTGGACAAATGCCCCACATGTCTGAGAAAAATCGTCCGAGACGAACTAATCCTCATTGTCGATAAGCAGCTTGAAGAATTGAAGGCGCTAACGGCCCTCATAGATAAGAAGGCCGAGATTGCAAGACAGAGCGATGCGGCTTTGTCCAATGCTTACACAGCCGCCAAAGAACTCACCAATTCGATGCAGCATTTTCATCAGACATCAGAATCAACAAGCCTCCCAGACATCAAGGCGCTCAACATATCCTGGCCGGATTGGTCGAAGACGCCCGTTGACTGCTCTCTGTTACTACCGGTAGGAAAAAAACTTGAAACCGTAAGGGCGCAGCTTAAGACAAAGCAAGAGAACCTCGGTAGGGACATCAACCAGCACAACTTGATCACACAGCCATATGACGGGTTCTGTGAATCTATCAAGAAATTAGACTTCCTGAATCACATTCGCTCACGACTTTCTCAGGCGCACAAGATCATACACGATATGCGAGTGGCATTTGTTCAGAACATTCTTGATGATATCACATCTGAAGCCAACCGTCTCTTCGGGATACTACATCCGAGAGAGAACATTGGGCTTAGCAAACTAAGAATGGACGAAAAGAAACGGAGTTCCGTGGAGCAGAGTGGGTCCTTCGGTGACCACACCAATGTCTTGCCGCAGACTGTTTTCAGCGAGTCACACCTCGACACACTGGGCTTTTGCGTATGGCTCGCGCTGGCCAAACGAAAGAACCCTAAGGAGACGATACTACTCATAGACGACGTTTTCACATCGGTGGATAATCTGCATGTTGGAAGAATCGTGGGACTGCTCATTGCCGAAGCACCAAATTTCCTCCAGGTCTTCGTGGCGACGCATTTTCGCCTTTGGTGGGACCGTTATCAGAACGCCCAAGGTGTTGAGCGAATAAAGTTGGGCAGATGGACAGTAGGAAATGGTATTTGTGTCCAAAACTCGCCGCTCCAACATAGACAACTTCGAGATATGTCCAAGGCTGATTTTCTCAATAGGCAGGCGACAGCCTCCAAGGCTGGTGTTCTGCTCGAATGCTTGCTAGATCAACTCGCCCTTTTGTACGGTATGCATGTGCCAAGGAAACAAGACAATCTATACACTCTCGGTGAACTTGTTGACGCCTCCAGGAAGCTGTTCACGAAGCGGAACCTGTCAGTCGAGATCAACAAAAACTGGAACAGGGATGGCCAAACAGAAGATTTCCAGTCTACCAGTGCCGGTGCGGCGTTTGACCGTTTGGAGGAAGTGTCATTTGCTCGAAATCAAGTTGGCTGTCATTACAGTGTACACGGCATGGAAATCCCAGATAATGAGATACGCGAATTCGGATTGGCCACTGCCGATCTGATTGAAGCGATGGTCTGCCCCAATTGTGGCCAGCTAGCCAGAGTCATAAACAAAGAGGGGACCGCGCGTCGTTGCACCTGTCGCAAACAGGCTGCGCGAATGACCCCCACGAGCATCTAGTAGTGCAAGGCAGGGCGCGTATTCCCACTCTCATCCTTGACATCACACCTCGCAAGTCGTATCCTTTACTATACAGTGGTTCGCATGCTGTTTGGTCCAATGTTGGAAGGATAAATGAAACACATGGTAGCTATTGCTCTAAAGGACCACCGTTGTACTAACATGATACTATCTGGGGATATTGAGCCTTGAACGACCGACGACGGGAAGCCACTATCAAACTAACCGCCGAAGTCAGCTGCGCTGGCTGAGCCTCTAAACTCGCGCCAAAGGTTTTGGCGGAAGCATTAGCTGATTTGCCGTCCAGCAATCACCCGAATCTACTCGTGGGATTCAATAACGCTGATGACGCTGGTGTCTTTCAACTCAGCGATGATTTAGCCCTGGTACAAACGGTCGATTTCTTCCCTCCGATTGTCGATGATCCTTACCGGTTTGGCCAGATAGCCGCCGCTAACGCTCTCTCGGATATCTATGCTATGGGTGGTCGTCCGATAACCGCTTTGAACATCGTCGGCTTCCCAAGTGGCAATATGCCTTCATCGGTTCTGACCGAGATGCTGCAAGGCGGTAGTAACAAGGTTGAAGAAGCGGGAGCGGTCGTAGTCGGCGGTCACTCCATCCAGGACAAGGAGATCAAGTACGGTCTGGCTGTGACTGGTGTGGTTGATCCTCGGCGGATCATCACCAACGCCGGTGCTCGACCCGGAGATAGCCTGTACCTGACCAAACCGCTCGGCACTGGGCTGATTAGCACGGGCATCAAACGCAATGCCGTCGATGAGAACCTCGCTGTACTGGCGATGCGGCAGATGACACAGCTAAACGCCAACGCTTCAGCGGTTATGGTCAAATGCGGCGCTACTTCCGCGACCGACATCACCGGCTACGGGCTGCTTGGCCATACCTTTGAAGTGGCTTCAGCTTCTAATGTCACCATCCGTCTAATCTCCGACCAGTTGCCGCTTATGCCGGAGGCAACCCGTCTGGCCGAGGCCGGCATGATACCCGGCGGGGCCAATGCTAATCGTGATTTCTTGCAAGGACGAATACGGATTGCTTCGTCCACTGACAGTAATATTGAGCACATAATGTTTGACCCGCAGACATCTGGTGGGCTGCTGATCTCAATTCCCAGGGATAGGGTTCAGAAGTTTGAGCAAGAGTGTAAAGACAAAGAAATCTTCGTCCAGAAGATTGGTGAGGTCGAGACGCAAATTGACATTAGTGTCATTGTGGAATAGACACCCCCGTACCGACCGACACACTAAAAGTAATAGTCGCCGAGCGTGGCTGTTCTTCGTTGTGGCGGCGGTTATCGTGGTGGCTGGATTCGTAGCCTGGCAAAGTAACCTGTCAGCCGATCCTCCTATGTACTATTCCGGGATTGGGCAGTCTCTGTCTACCGATCCGGCCCAGTATACTTTTCATGCCCGTAACCAGGTGCTGTTTGGTGATTTTGATCCTTTCGACTATCCACGCTGGGCGGTCTACCAGCATTCGTTGACCTCTCTGGTTGCCTGGGGCACGTTCGCTCTGTTCGGTGTATCGATAACAACCGCATCTATTGTCGGAGTGCTTCTTTCGCTGGGTGCTCTTGTACTTCTGATGCTGGGCGTAGCTCGTCATCATCGACCCTGGGTCACGGCCGCGATTGCTTTTTGCTACGTTCTGAACGTTACCATGCTGACGCACGGTCGGTTATCATACCTTGAGAACGGTATGCTGTTCATGCTGGCGGCCGCCTTCTGGGTATACTCCTGGTGGGGAAAGCACATGGTTGGGACAGCGATAGCCGGTGGATTAGTTGCCGCCGCCATGCTAACCGGCAAGCTTTTTGGAGCGATGATGCTCCCGGCCCTGATGCTGACTATTTTCTTCAGCGGCGGGACATATCGTTGGAAACTGATACTTGCCACAACCGCAGGTTTTGCCACTGCTACGCTACTGCTGCTGACAGCTCTTTATGGTCCCGAATTCTCCGCAATCAGTGCTTATTTTGGCGAACAGACTTACGGCTTGCGCGGATTTCCCGATGGCTTGAAATCTCCCTGGGCATTCGTGGAAAGGCTTGTCACGTATGGATTCAGCAACCACCTCTTCTTCCTTACGCCCGATTTGCTGTTGTTCCTGGTGGTCGGCATGGTGCTCCCGGTTCAATTCCGACTCCAGAGAACAAAACTAACACCGGTTACGTGGTTGGCTATTTCCTGGACCGCTCTGGCGGTAATTGGTTTATCACCCCTTAACTACTCACCGATTCGATATGCCGTGTTGGTGATTCCGGCCATGATCGTATTGTGCTTCACAATGTTTGATTGCGTGCGAAATGCGCGAGTCGAAGGGACAGCAAATGTGGCACGCTGGCAACTTGTTCTCCTGGTAGGTGCTTTCTGGCTATTCTTGGCACATCTAACGGGCAACGGCCTGTTTTTTGATACGTTCCCCAGGCCGATCAGCATGATCACCTGGACCACCTTGCCCGTCGCGATTGGACTGGCGTTTTTAGCCAGACGTCTGCTGACCACCGGTCTCAGTCATCGGATCTCCAAACGAGCCTGGATGATAGCCCTTGCCACAGTAATGGCGACCTCGGTCGTGGCCAATGGAATACACATTCACCGCTCATATTTCCTTGAGACAAATTACAATATCTCTGAAGCCAACGCCGATCTGGCTACCATTGTCGGTCCTAACGCCATCATCTCCGGGCCATACGGCCCCACGCTGACAGTTGACACCGATCTGCATTCTTTTATCCACCTCTTCCGTGTAGCCAATGTGGACGAGCGACTATTCGACGATAATCCGATCACGCATCTGGCGGTTGATATGTCTAACTACGCCGAAGCCGTGAAAAACTACCCGGCACTTCAAGGACTTCAGAGGGAAACTACTTACTGGATACGGGATGTCGAAGTGGGATTGTTCAGGATCAACGACCTGTTTGAAAATCAGGACGCACTTGCATACCAGCCCAGTCCATACGAGCGGGCCGTCGCATACGTAAGAGCACAGCAGTTCGACAGTGCCATGGCTCTGGCTACTCAGACATACCGACTCCACCCCGAATCAAACTCGACTGGACTGCTACTTGCATCGCTGCTACTCCAGACGGGTCAACTTCAACATGGACACAGCGTCCTGATCTCTCTCGGACAGAGATTCCCGACCAATTTCTTCGTCCAGCTACAGTGTGGTCAGATGTTACAGAGACTGGCCTACCTGACTAAAGATCAAGCGATGATGAACACCGCCCAGGGGTTCTTTGCGAAGGCGGTCGAAGTCAACCCTTATCGTGCTGCTTATGCGCGCAATATTTGGGATCGCGCAGCACAACAGATGCGCGAGGCTAACCCAACCCCCTAAATCACACATACTCCATCTGTCTGAGCAAATACTCCGTCTCTTCTCTCGTGCGGACATAATAATCCTCGCATGGCGAACTTTCCATTCGACTGCTTCACGGCAAAACAGAATTCTTGCCGGGCAAGAAAATTAAAACTTTTATATGACCAGCAACGTTGTATAAGTAGTAAGTATTAGGAGGGAATTGTGGAAGTTGGATTAGTTTATTCCAAGCATGATCCTCGCCAGACCGAAGCACGTGACTTTGTTGTAGAATACATCCGCGAACGAGGGATACTGGCGAAGGTTGTTGAGTCGGTCAAGCCGGTAAAATCACTAACCCTGATTGTCAATGGGCGCACTATCAAAGACCTGCGTTCAGAACCACGTCAGGGACAAGCTCGTATGTTTCCTGACAAGGACGACATGGCCCGCGTGCTAGAACAATACGCCTGGGAGCTGTAGGGGTAAATACTGAAGTTGCTTATCGACACATGTCATCCTTCGACTCTGCTCACTGGCATTGCCAGGTCGGATGACCTGAGTTGAGTATTTCTGAACAATTCCCTATATCGCTGTCTTCTCCTTCAGGAACGCCACCAACTCGTCGACTTTCATCCGCTTTTGTTCCATGCTGTCACGGTCACGGACCGTCATCGTATCATCCTCAAGCGTCGTGCCGTCAACCGTCACACAGAACGGACACCCAGCCTCGTCCATCCGGGCATACCGCCGACCAATAGCGCCAGCGACGTCGTAGAAAACTTTGAAATGTTTTTTGAGTTCCTGGTACACATTCTGAGCATACTCCGGCATCCCGTCTTTTTTAACGAGCGGGAACACAGCCGCTTTGATCGGCGCAACCCTCGGTGATAGACGCAGGAAAACTCGTTTCTCACCCTTGATCTCAACCTCGTCATAAGCATCGACGAGCAAGGTCAATAGAGTGCGGTCACATCCGGCCGAGGTTTCAATGATGTACGGCAGGAATTTTTCGTTCCGTTGGTCATCACGGTAACGCATATCCTTGCCGGTCGCTTCAGAATGGCGGGTAAGATCAAAATCGGTTCGATTATGAACACCTTCCAATTCCTGCCAACCGAAGGGGAAAAGATACTCAACATCGTAGGCTGCCTTGGCGTAGTGGGCTAGTTCATTCTCGCCGTGTTCGTGCCAGCGCAGTTTTTCTTCGTTGATGCCCAATTCGAGATAGAATGCCCAACGCTGCTGGCGCCAGTATTCAAACCACTTTTCGTCCTCGTCAGGATAGACGAAATACTGCATCTCCATCTGCTCAAACTCACGGGTACGGAAGATGAAATTGCCGGGGGTGATCTCGTTGCGGAAAGCTTTGCCAATCTGGGCGATACCAAACGGTATTTTCTGCCGCGATGAGTTCTTTACATTCAGGAAATTGACATAGATACCCTGGGCAGTCTCCGGTCTCATGTAGATAGTGCTGGCGCTGTCTTCCACCGGTCCCATGAAGGTCTTGAACATGAGGTTGAACTGCTTGACCTCGGTCAATTCCGCGCCACACTCCAGGGGAGATTTGGACGGCTTCATGGGGCAAACGCTTTCTTCGAGTTTGTCGGCCCTGAAGCGCGCTTTGCATTTTTTGCAGTCAACCATAGGATCATTAAATTCGGCGACATGACCGGACGTATGCCATACCTGCGGGTGCATCAAAATAGCGGCATCAAGCCCCTCGATATCGTCCCGCCGGTTGGTCATGGAATTCCACCAGAAATTCTTGAGATTGCGCTTCAGTTCGGCTCCCAGAGGACCATAATCCCAGCAGGAAGTGAGTCCGCCATAGATTTCCGATGAAGGGAAAATGTAACCCCGCCGCTTACAAAGCGAGACCAGTTTCTCCATCAGGTCGTCTTTTTTCTTCTTGTTGCCCATAACCAGCTATGTCTTTCTCTTACGATGTGTTGTTGCTGTCTTTCAGTTTCTCAAGAAACTCCAACGATTTAAGTTTTGCCTTGAGGTCGGTCTGATAGCCGACGAACTTGATCAACGCCTCCAAAAGCAACGTGGTTTCTCCGTATCCCATCGACAGGCTAACCGCCTGTGTTAATGGAGCCCGCTGCAACTGCACCAGCAGTTTGTAGCCAGGCTCTGGGATTGGAATATACTGTTCTCCGGTCCTTTGGCAAGCGCTGCATATCCCCCCGCCCCGTTCAGGACAGAAAAAGACACTACCGTCAACAGTCAATTCCCCAGCATCCCGACCACAACCCGGACAACTCGACAACGAGGGGTGGTAGCCCAGATAGGATAGGAGATGGATGAAGAAAGTCAGAAAGACAGCCGGTAATGACTGTCGTTCAACCTTGTCCAGCAAGCTCAACAGGGTAATAAAGTACCGATACAGATCGGTCTGCACCTGGCCATCAGGAAGTAGATGAAACACCAGTTCACAGGCCGCCGATGCATAAGCCAGCCGTCCCAGGGCACCCTCCCCTTCCAGGGAAAACGACTCCACCAATGATACGTCGGAAATGTATCCTGCGGATTCTTTCTGGGAATCGTAGTAGGTGATTTCCAGTCTTGAGAATGGAATAAGCCGCCCCCGACGTGAATTGAACCGCCGACCGCCCTTGTCGGTGAGAGCAAGGCGGCCCTTATCGCGCGTAAATAAAACGACTGTTCGTGAAGATTCCGACCAGTTGAATGCCTTGAGAACAACCGCCTCTGTGGTTTTGAGAGCCATGCGGTATTATTGGCCGCGATAGCGGTAGATTGTCTCGTTCGGACGGACCATATAGTAGCGAGTGCGGGCAATACCCTCGATGTAGCTTGGACTTGACCTCAGCAGTTGGCGCAGCCGGTCGTTTTCGATCAGCTCCACGGTCAAATACCGGTTAGCCTCGACCAGCGATCTTCGCTCCAATTCCAATCTGGCGATGCGTGGTATACCATAGGTACCCGACATCAGCGAGTATAAAAACAACCCCCCAATCACCCAGAATCCAACCCGAATCACGCGTCGCCGTACCCGGGAATTATGGTCGCTCATACGCTGCCATAGGCCATCAGTCAGGGGTGCGAAGAAAGACCGGGTTTTTCTGCTTCGTCGCGGCATAATCGATTGGTAAATAAGAGACCAACAACAAGCAAGATTTAACTCGAACACGAGTGTGTATTGACCGCTGAACCCATACCAAACCGCGACCTTGGCCGCTGTTCAATAATCGCACAGATCGTGTTTTCCCATCGATGACTCAATCCTTGGCGAACCGAGCCGATACTGTAAATATCTGACTGAAGAGAGCACAGTTACAAGCTGGTAGGAAGATGCCCAAGATAGATCAACTGCTTGATATCGTTAAGAAAGCTGGAGCGTCCGATTTGCACCTGGCTGCTGAGAGCGAACCGCTGGTTCGAGTAGCTGGCAGTCTCCAGAAAACACGCCACAAGAAACTGGACAGCGAGAGTATCCGATCTCTCATCTATGAGATTTTGACGGACGACCAAATCCGCCGATTCGAGAAAGAGGGCGATCTCGATATCTCGTACGGTGTGAAGGGAATAGCCCGGTTTCGTATCAATGTGTTTCATGCCTACCGGGGCGTGGCCGCTGCAGTGCGATTGATTCCAGATCGAATCTCGACTTTGGATACCCTCGGGTTTCCGGAAAGTGTGGGTGAATTGGTCCAGGCCAGATCAGGCTTAATGCTCGTTACTGGTCCGACTAATTCCGGGAAGACAACAACGTTAGCCGCTCTGATCGACCACATCAACACCAATTTCTCGCGCCACATAATATCCCTTGAGGATCCGGTTGAATATGTTCATGAGAACAAGAACTCACTCGTAACACAACGGCAGATTGGACTCCATGCCGGATCGTTTTCCGCCGGATTGCGAGCCGCACTCCGGGAGGATCCGGATGTAGTGGTAGTCGGCGAGTTGCGCGACCCGGAGACAATTTCGCTGGCGATTACGGCCGCCGAAGTTGGCCTTCTGGTTCTCGGAACTTTGCATACCAACACGGCAGCAAACACTATTGATCGTATCATAGACGTTTTCCCAGCCGACCAGCAACAACAGATCCGTGTCATGCTAGCCAACAGCCTGTTGGGAGTCATTTCCCAGCAGTTGGTTCAACGGGCCGACAAACCGGGAAGGGTGGCTGCTTACGAACTACTTGTTCGTACCAATTCCATTGCTCACCTGATAAGAGAAGGCAAGACGCATCAGATTCCAAACGTGATTCAGTCGTCGCGGAAACTGGGCATGAGACAGCTGGACAGCCATCTCAAAGCCCTGGTAGACTCTGGAATTGTTAATGTCTCGGAGGCGGTTCGAGTTGCTGCTGACCCGAGTCAGTTCTGCGAACGAGCGCTTAACCCCGATAAGGAATTGGTGGAGACAACATGAGTTCATGCAACCTACGACTTGACCAGATATTAGTCCGGGAAGGGCTTGTCTCGGAAGATCAGATCAAAGAAGCTCTAATGCGTCAGAAAGCCCACGGCGGAAAAGTGGGATCGCAGCTTCTGTATCATCGCTACATTGATGAAGCCGCACTTGTTAAGGCCCTTACACTCCAGTTTGAATGTCGTGGCGTGCTCCTATCAGACATAGAGATCAACTCCGAAGTTTTGAAGTTCATCCCGAAAAGAGTGGTGATAGCTCGCAAGGTTATCCCATTTGACTATGATCCGCAACGCAACGTCCTGAAAGTCGCTTGCGAGGAACCTAATGACGAAGGATTAGTTGGCGAACTCAATTTCGTGGCCAGCGGCAAAGAGATCGAGCTCTATATTGCTGCGGAACTTGCTCTCAATACTGCCATCGCCCGTTTCTATCTCGGACGTGATGTTTCCCTTGATGACAACCTGCTTCTGGAAATCCCCGACGCTGCTACCGACACGGGTGAGATACCTGACGCAACTGACGCAGTGCGAGAGGAAATGTCGGCCGGCAGCCGCGGCGATGTATTGCTCGTCACTGATGAAGAATACTCAGCCCAGATGTTGAAATCGATAATCGAGCGCAGCAACTATCGTATCATCATTACCGACTCGGCCGATGATGCCATCGACAGATTGAGTGAAGGTCGTTTCCACACAGTATTGATCAAAGATACCGTGCCCGGAGATTATATCGATCTGATCGACCGCCTAAGGAAATATTCTCCGCAAACCATTGTACGCTACTACGAGTCCGCCGCCGGGTTGATCCTTAGGGGCGACCCGATGACCGAGCAGGAAGATATGGCGGTACGCAGTCTGGAGTTGCTGACCTCGCTTCTTTCCATCGGGAATCGATCAGCTCTTAATCACGGTGCCGCCGTTGGGCAATACGCCAATCGGCTATGTCAGCAGTTGGGCTTGCCTATTAAAGAGAGGCTACAAGTCACCACTGCCGCATACCTGCACGACCTGGCGAAGTACTACCATTCACCCGCCTCGTCGGATGATCCACGATCAGTCATAGACCTGACCGTCAAACTCCTCGAATCGGTGAACTATCCTCCGGTGGTGGTGGAGATGCTACGATCCATGTATGTCGACCTCGGAGGCAAATACACCAAACGGCTACCAATTGAAATACTGGGCGGCAATATCCTTACTATCGTAGATCTGTTCTGTGAGAACGTTGCTGTCGATGAGCGCCTTAGTCTGGACAAGTTCGACGCCATCAAGAAGAAGTTTCGGGACCTCACCGGGAAGCTGTTCCTGGGAGAAGTAGTCGATGCTCTGGTGACTATGATTCAGGAGCAAATACTCACCCAGCAGACGCTCGACACTTCCAGCCAGGTGATGATAATTTCCAGCGAAGCTGGCCGTTCGTATCCTCTCGAACTCCGCCTCAAACGCGAAGGATTCCACGTGCTGAGCGCATCGTCGCTTGACTCGTCGGGTAGTATGTTCCAACGTCGCCAGCCCGATATCCTGGTTTTGGCAATACCGGGGACTCAGGACAAAGTCACGAGCCATATTGAATCATTATCGGAATACGGAATTAATGTTGAAGATGTCCCCACCTTTGTCCTGGCCGATGACGACGTCACTCCCCACCTGACCAACCTCTTGGAGCAGGGTATCGAGGATGTCCTGGCCATTGATGTGGGTCCGGATCTGCTGGTCGCTAAAATGCAAAAAATCCATGCAAGCCTCGAGGATCGACGACGGAAAGTAGAAACGCTGCCGAGCCAAACCACTGGTACTATTGGACGACTGGCTGACATGAATCTGGTTGACCTTTTACAAGCTCTCGGCCCCAGCCGTAAGACCGCCAAAGTCAGCGTGTCTCCAAATATCGCTGAAGAAGGAGAGCTGACCATTTACCTGAATAATGGGGTCATCTGCTATGCTCGCTACCTGGATAAACTCGGGGCTGAGGCCATCTATGAAGCGATAGGATGGACCGACGGTACCTGGGTTGTTGGGCCTGTGTCTCACCGCAACTTGCCCGAGCCCAACAATACCTTGTCGACTGAATCTATCCTGCTGGAAGGTTGTCGTCTAATGGATGAAAAGGCCAAATCCGGTCAATTGCTTTGATATCCATTTTCGACACAAAGGCAACGAGTGATTTGAAAACTATTGTCCCATCTGGAACAACAGCCGATCAGTCATCAGTTCCTGAGTGAAAATCGCTGCAGTCTATCTCGTCCAGATTGGTGATAATCCTCGCTTTGAGAACCTCTAGTTTGGCGGACGGCTCAGTAGCCTGGAGCTTCATAGAAATGAATTTGTGGAAGGATGACTCAAGTTTGTAAAGGTCGCCGCAGTCACGGCACTTCTTAAAATGAGCCTTCACTTGTTCGGTATCAATCACAGAGGCTTCCTGATCAATAATATCATAAAGCAGATGAAGGGCTTCCTCGCAGTTCATTTCGCAGTCTTCCTGATGTAACCGTTCTTGATTGCATACTCATATAAGACTTTCTGCAGCAGTTTTCGGCCGCGGTGTAGCCTGCTCTTTACCGTACCCAGTTGTAAATCCATAATGTCAGCGATCTCCTGATACGAGAATTCTTCGATAAATGATAAGCCAACAACCAACCGGAAATCTTCCGGCAGGTCTTCAATTGCCTTCCTGGCGTCATTGTCGAGAATCTTGGCCAGGAATTCTTCCTCTGGATTCTCAACCTGTCGGCCAGCCGACAGTTGACCATAGAGAAAACTGTCGTCAATTTCATCAACATTGATCGAAACCGGCGAACGCGACTTCGAGCGATACTCGTTGATGAATATATTGGTCATTATTCTAAACAACCAAGCCCGGCAATTTGTGCCCGTCTTAAATTTATTCCAGAAGCGATAGGCTTTTACGTAGGCTTCCTGAACCAGATCGTCGGCATCGGCTGGATTCTTGGTCATCCGGAGAGCAGTGCGATGAAGCGCGTCCATGTGGGGCAGAGCCTCAGTCTCAAAGGTGATCCGCTGGATTGAATTGTTAGCTTCTGGAGTTGGCATCGTCTCCCATCATAACCCAAGCCATCAGTAAAGGCAAGCTGTTGCTCTCCAATTCAAACGCGTGCCACAGGTTGTGAGAGCACACATCATCGCGAATTCGGCGTCAGACTGAGTAGAAAAACTACTTCTTGTTCTTCTTCGTTTTCTGTCGGAAACCTATCCGTGGGAAAGGATTAACTATAGAGCTGGCGATGTTGGTCAAATGAGCGTTGATGCGTTTGAGATGGCGAACATAGAGAGCCAGACTGATGGACGCACCGGTTGAGAGCGACTTGTTTTGTTTTGTGATCAATGATGTCAGTATGTCATCGGCTGTTTTTCCGGTTTTGTCTTCCAAATGAAGTATATCGCTGGCAGAATCCTTATCCTGCTCACTAAGCACATGAATGACGCGAGGAAATATGTCCCCGATCACTCCCTCCATATGAACTATATCTTTCTCAAACGGACCAGCTTTAAGGCGCTTGGGGTGCATGATAGCCAGTTCGGATATGTTTTTCGTATAGTCACCAATACGCTCCACATCAATAACGATGGAGACCAACACCAGCCCTGGTACTATATTCTGAGTACCGGCAATTGTCAGATGGGTCAGTACATTCCGGCGTACTTCGCGCAGGTACTTGTTGATGCGACGATCCATCTTTCTGATGTCAAACGGCAGTTCGGCGGTGTCGGTCGAACGCAGGGTAGTACACGATGCCTCATACATCTTGAGGTCCGACTTGAGCATCTTCAACGTGGTGGCATAAGCACCCTCAAGAAGGTTCTCTGATCCAAACAACTCTTTGAATTTATTGAACATCGTCTACTCCATTGTTAATCTGCCACGAGCAGAATCACACCAGGTAAAATAAAGAACACCACCACTATATACAATATCGGAACTGCCTTCGATTTCTGAGTTAGTTCCGCCATTTTCTCAGCCAGCCAAATCGGAATGCGTTTCAGGGGCCAGAAGATAGCTATCCCGTAGATGTTGAAAACAAGATGAGCAAATGCAACGCTGATAGCGTGGTGCGAACCGGTCGCAAATGACGCTAAAAAGGCCGTAATAGTGGTGCCCACATTGGCCCCCAACAAGTAGGGGTATATTTGATCAATACGCAACACACCCGCACCGATAAGAGGCACAATGATGGAGGTAGTAATTGATGACGACTGCACCATAGCTGTTACGATTGCACCCAGGATGAAACTCAGAATAGGTGTACGGAAAATATATCTCTGAAAAAAACGCTCCACACGACTCAACACCATCGATTTCAAGAGCTTCACAATATAACGCAACCCGATAAAAAGAAAAGCAAAGGCAATAAAGGCAGATAACCACGCTGAGTCACCGGTCATGTGGATAATGGCTTTGGCTACCGGTTTGGTTATAGCGGCAAGCGGAGAAGCGAAGGTCATCCCGCCAAATCCGGCGAAAACACCCTCGATAATCTCTGCCGTTCTACCAATCAGATTGAAATATATCTGTAGTGGCAGGAGAACCACAACCGAGCACACATTGAAAAAATCGTGGAGCATCGAACCACAGAATGCCCTCCGGAATTCATCTCGCCGCGAGATACTACCCATCGAGACTATGATATTAGTTACGGAGGTACCGATATTGGCCCCCATTACCATTGGAATCGACGCCTCAACCGACAGCACTCCCGAAGCTACCAAACCGACAACAATGGATGTAGTCGTCGATGATGATTGAATGATAGCTGTGGCCAGCACGCCAATCATCAGCGCTACAATCGGATTCGAGGTGGCATGGAACATCGCCTCGGCGAACTCTTTGCCGAATAGCTTGAATGTTCCCCCCAACAGGACAATAGACAAAATAAACAGATACACCAGCCCGAACAGGGCCAGAAGCTTGAGAATCACAACCGGCAACGACGACGAACGATCGCTTTCGGTAATGATGGGCTGGACTGATTCAGCCATATGAGGCTACTATTGCTCCCACCTCGAAAATGCTTAAGTGACCATCTCGCGGCCAATGTATCTGCACCTCGGATAACTGTCAAGAGGAATCGAAATATCCCTCCCTCACTTTGATGCAATTCCTTCTGCTACAGGCCGTTACAGCCGATCGTGCTAGGGTTTTCGACCCGCTGTAGTCAGTATATTACCAGTTGTTCGGAAATGGCGTGAAGCCACCCGCCTTATCTGATCGGCCGATACTTCGCTCAACCCTTCCAGCAACTTCTGATCGTAATCCAATGGCCGGCCCAGGTAGTCATTCACAGCAAGGTAGTAGGCTTGATTTATCGCAGACAACTTGGCGCTCATAAGACGCCCCCAGATACGGTTCTTCGCTCGCCGTAATTCACTCGGAGTGGGACCGTCGATCTGTAGTTTCTCAATCTCAAAGGTGATACCATCAAGTGCCTGTTGATAGTTCTCGGCCGAGGTTGCCATCGAACAATAGAACCAGCCGAAACTACGGTCGAAGGCAACCGACGAACCTACCGAATACGCCAAACCCTGCCGTTCGCGCAAATTGCGATAGAGGCGGTCGGAGAGAATGTAGGAGCCAATCGTAAGGGCTATCGCTTCTTCGTCACTTGCACCCGGTAATGGGCCACCCAGGTAGATAGCGATTTGTTCTTTGTCCATGTCCACATGTACAGTTGCGGAATCAGTCCTTTCCTTGAAGGGATCCGGGACTGCAATCAAAATTCCCATAGCTGGCCGAACCCCCAGTACCTTTTTCGCCCACTCGGTTACACTATCCACCGGATGACCGCTAACTATAGCCACTATCACATTTTCCGGCGAATAGAACCGGGCGTGATGAAGGCGAAGGTCGGTCGTAGTAATCGATCCGACAGTCTCAGGGGACCCCATAACCGGTCGCGCGAATCGCTCGCCATCGAATAAAGACTCAAAGAACAACCCCCGTGCAACATTTCGTGGATTACCGGTTTTCCTTGCCAGGACTCCGATCATCGACCGCCGGATTTTCTCCACCTCGGAGGAATCAAACGCCGGATGGAAAGCCATCTCGCTGAAAAGCTGTAGACCTTCTTGAGCATACTCGTCAATTGTCTCATATTTCATGAATGAAAAACGGCGTGTAGTATAACGATCATCATACGGAATCCACGGATTATCATACAGGGTGACATTGGCTCCTATCAAGGCGAGATCATCAGACAACTGTCGGGCGTCCCGGTTCTTAGTGCCTTTCTCCAGACAACGATTAACAAAGTCAGTGATGCCCGCCTGTCGGTCCCCTTCGTTGGCCGTCCGTCTTTTTCCGATTACATTCATTCCGAATACTTCATTGCCAGGCAGTGATTTGACAATCAATGTCAAACCATTGGGCAATTTCTCCCGATGATAGACAGCCGGGTCGCTCAACTCATGGCTGGTGAGACTCAACTGCGGAAACTCAATCTCATGCCCCGTAAGCAGATCGTACTCTGGAAATGTGGCTGTATCAAAATGTGCAATCACTTCCTCAGCCGACATGCTCATCGGACGATAGGAATCTCCATCTTTCTCGTCGGTTGGTCTGACTATGGTGGCGACAAAATCCGGAGTCCGCAGCCATTTTTCGGCGGTCTGGCGACATTGCGTCCACTCGACCTCAGAGATACGCTCTGCTCGGGTGAGCACATAGTCCCAACCAGCCGACATCAAGTACGGCGCGATCATGAAACCGTAATAATGCAACTTGGCCGAATTGTAGAGATCATGACACCGGATTGAGGTTTTGATCCCCTCCAATGTAGTCGGATTGGCCTCGTGGACAGAGAGTGATGCCAACTGTTCCAGCACCAACGACACAATCGTATCAGCCCGCTCAGGATCATCAGTAGCAGCCGAAATTTCCAGCCGGGAGAATTCCTCGTAGGGCACAAGGCCAACCGACAACTCCGTGACCGGTGGATTGTCCCCGGAGGTGAGGGCTTCAGCAAGCGGGGAGCTCTCCTCGGTTCCGAGATACTCCGCAAGCAGATCAAAAGCTGTATAGTCAGAATCACTGTGTAACGGGGCGGCAATGGAAAAATTGATATGTGTTGAGGTCACGTTGGCCACCGTGTCGAAAACCTGCGCTCCCTTTAGAGAGCTGTATGCTGCACCGTGTTCAGCCAGGTCGCGGTGAGTGGGAGTTTCTAACTCTGTGGGTGGATTTTCCAGATTCCCGAAGATCGTCGCAACCGTCTTTTTCATATCCGAGGATTTGAAATCCCCAATTACCAGCAAGGTCATGTTGCTCGGGATATAGTGTGACTTCCAATAGTCGACTATGGCCGCTCTCGGAATATTCTCGATAAATTCGGCATAGCCCAGCACTGGGTGTTCATAAGGTGTTCCAGCATAGGCATAGTTGGTAAAGAAATCTTCCACCGGAGCATCAGGGGAATCATACGAACGCTTGATCTCCTCGATAACAACCTTGCGCTCTTTTGCCAGCTCCCCTTCCGGGATTATGGAGTTGAAGAGCATATCAGCCTGGATCGTAAGGCCATAGTCGATATACTGTTGGGGGAGCAAGACCAGAAAGGCAGTTAGTTCCTGACGTGTAAAGGCATTTATATAACCGCCCAGATCGGCAATTGATACATCCAATTCCTCTCGTGACAGGTTGG
Organism: Candidatus Zixiibacteriota bacterium; assembly: GCA_019038695.1. Classification (NCBI taxonomy): domain Bacteria; kingdom Pseudomonadati; phylum Candidatus Zixiibacteriota; species Candidatus Zixiibacteriota bacterium. The sequence continues at coordinate 35,545 of JAHOYZ010000010.1, read as the reverse complement.
CCGTCCCGTTGAATAGCAAATGCTCCAGAAAATGTGTGATACCGTTTTCGTAGCGGGTCTCATATTTGCTCCCGGACTTGACAAATATAAGACTGGACACCATCGGCGAGGCGTGGGTCTCTTTGAGAATCACCTTCATTCCGTTGTCCAGTCGATAGCTTTCGGTGGCACCGACTGTCGAAACGATAACGATTGCCAACACTATAATGCAAATGGTTGCTGTTTTGGATCCTGTCAAGACTCTATTCAAGTACATATTGGTCTCCAGAAATATGTGGTTGCTACTAAAGCTCCGCGTCTGTAACGCGATAAGAAGGAATAGTATTAGCTTAAGCAAGCACTGTCAACCAGTCGTTTAGGATAGCAGATAGACATTGACAAGTAGCACCCATATTGTATATTCGGCACTTCATATTATGAGTAATTTGATACGACATAAAGCCCTGACCTCTGCCGCTACAACGGCATCAGCCTGGCTATTGGTACTACTAATAGTTACCGGATGGGCCAACTCCAGTGGCTGGATTGGGCATCGGACGACAGCCATTGATGAGGCCTTGCCAACAACTCAGGACTATATATGTAATTACCCGCCGACTCCGGGTGAGAGTGGCACCGACATGACCCCTGATGGTCTGCCGACAACTCAAGGACCAGCCTATGTAGTTCTTCCCCTCCTTCATAAGACCGACAATACTTTCAGGCGGGGATTGCCGGAGAAGTTTTCTCTCAGTAGTGCTCATGACTCGATCGCTCCCCGGGATTCTTTCAGGGCTACCCCGACCTCAATTGCCCAGGTGTCTTCGCACCTCGCTCGGCAGCATACGCTGGTCGGCGCCAAACCTTCCGGTACCGGCTGAAGTCCAGTCCTTCCTTTCCAAGACCCGATTCTGTCTTCTGACAATCCGGGTTCTGTAGATTACGAAAACTAAGTAACTGTCACTCAAGATAGACCAAAAGGAATGTCTATGTCCAAACACAACTGGCGTATCGGCCTGACCGCCGTGCTCATCATCCTGTCCTGTGTGGCTTTCTGGCACACGTTCAATCTGTGGACGATGAGCGCCGACGAAAAAGCCGAGATGCAAGAAAACAACCCGGGCGAATTGCTGCGTCTGCAACAAAAAGCCATCCGACTCGGTCTCGACCTGCAAGGTGGAATCCACGTTGTACTGCGGGTCAAGATGGAAGAACTTGACCCCGCTGCCAAAGAAGATGCCGTCGAACGGGCTATCCAGATCATCCGCAACCGTGTGGATGGACTCGGTGTTGCCGAGCCGGTAATACTGAAACAAGGCTCTGATCGCATCATCGTTGACCTTCCCGGCTACACCGACGCCGACCGGGCCGAAGAGCTTATCGGCCAAACGGCTTTGCTTGAGTTCAAGCTGTTGGAGACAATCGATAATGCCAATCTGCTGATGACCAAGCTGGATTCTGTTATCCACGCCTATGAATTGGTCCGCACCGGAGCCGATACGCTTCAGCCAACGGAACCAACAGAGACTGAAACAGAAACGGCTGCGGCCGATTCAGCGGAAACCACCGAGGATGACATCCTTGCAGAACTCATGGGCGACTCGGTGAGCGCCACTACCGATGACCCCTTTGCCTTTGACGAGGAGTTTGGCCTCGATAAGAACGAAAAACCTCTCACTTCGAGAGTTATTGACGTACTGAGACGGGATCGCACCGGTACCAGCTGGCCAGTCTATGTAATTGCCAAACAGGATCGTGAACTTGTCAACCGGTGGTTGGAACTACCGGAAGTGAAAAAGATCATGCCGATCGACGTTGTCTTCAACTGGTCCACCCGTTCTGAGATCCGCAATTCTCGCGAGGTCTATGAACTATATCTGGTCAAACGGAAAGTGCAGTTTCTGGGTAAATTCCTGGAGAGTATCTCGCTTGGTCAGGACAGTTATGGTGGATTCACCGTTGATTTCCAACTCTCAGGTGACGGTGCGGCTCGCTTCGCACAGTTGACCGGTGCCAATATCGACAAACCACTGGCTATTGTCATTGATAACAAGGTCGAGTCGGCACCCTTCATCAACAGCAAGATTCGCCGTAATGGACAGATCACTATGGGTGGCAGCGCAACCATGAAAGATGTTCGCAACCTGGAGATCGTTCTTAAGGCTGGCGCACTGCCGGCTCCGGTTGAGATAATCGAGAAAAACGTCGTAGGCGCTACCCTCGGAGCGGATTCCATCAAGAAAGGTTTCTACGCCTGCCTGCTGGGTCTTCTCATCGTGATGGTCTATATTGGAGTCTATTACCGCCTGTCGGGACTTATTGCCGACATTGGTTTGGTCTTCAACATCTTCTTCCTACTGTCCATTCTGGCCGCTCTGGGAGCGACACTGACAATGCCAGGGATAGCAGGTATTATACTGACGATAGGTATTTCGGTGGATGCCAACATCCTCATCTTTGAACGCATCCGCGAGGAGTTGCGTACCGGAAAAACAGTGAGGGCATCCATTGATGCCGGCTACGATCGTGCTTTTGTGGCTATTTTCGATTCACACGTCACCACCCTGATAACCGCCGGCGCATTATTCCTGCTGGGATCCGGTCCCATCAAAGGCTTTGCTGTCACGTTGTTTTGGGGTGTGTTGATCTCACTGTACACGGCGTATATAATCACCAGGCAGGTGTTTAATATCCGCAAGGCATACAAAAGCCTTAGCATCTGACATGGAGACCAGTTATGGGAATGTTTAGAATAATACCAGAGACCAATATCAACTTTATCGGTGTCCGTAAGATCGCTTTCGTGATTTCACTGGCGCTGATCGCCGTGGGCATGTTCGCACTGGTAACGGTGTGGACCGGAAGTGCCAATCTCGGCATCGACTTCTCCGGGGGCATGATGGCCTACATTGCCTTTGAGCAACCGGTGAGTATCGAAGAAATGCGAGCTGTTCTGACCACTGATTTCCCGGAGGCCCAGATTACCGAGTTAAAAGGCTTCGAGAAACCCAACGCCTTCATTATCAAGACCAAAAGTCCCAAATCTGAAGGGGAAGGGCAATCACATTTGGATACCATCGAAGGAATGCTATCCGAGCGTTTCGCCGGAAACCCTTTCGAAGTGATTTCGGAGCATATCATTGGACCAGCCGTAGGTGAAACACTTAGAAAAGACGCCCAGAAGGCAGTGCTATTTTCGCTGCTGGGCATTATCCTCTACATCTGGATCAGGTTTGACTTCCGCTCCGGTATTGCCGCTACCATCGCGACTTTTCACGATGTACTGGCAGTATTGGGGATCATGCTGCTTCTGGGATACGAGTTTGACCTTCTCCTGGTCACAGCGCTTTTAACCCTGGCCGGTTACTCGCTGACCGACACAGTTGTGGTTTTCGATAGAATTCGCGAGAACCTCAAAAAGTGGCGCGCCAAAGGCGAATTTGCTACGGCCGTCAACCGCTCTATCAACGAAGTACTGTCACGTACCTTCAACACCTCCATTACGGTGTTGTTTGTGGTCGTGTCGCTGTTCTTCCTCGGTGGCGAAGTGCTGAGAACGTTCGCCCTGGCGCTGACGCTGGGTGTTATCGTTGGAACGTACTCTTCGATCTTTGTGGCCAGCCCAATTGTGGTCGAGTGGGAAGCTCGCAGACCACAGCGATTCAAGTAGACTCTGTCTATATCTATCTGTGACTATTCAACGGCAGGCCTGCAAAGGCCTGCCGTTTTTTTCAGTGGGCGGGAGACACCCAACCAGGTGCTACCAGTCGTTTGCCCCATTGGATACAACTCCCTCCAGGCGGCCGGTTTTAACTTGTTGGGATCAGGAAATGTTCCTCCGTTCACGCCAGACAAAATGAAATCAACCTCACTTTTTTTCACTGCCAGCCCTGTTTCAACTGTATATTACTTAGTATGTGGAAACCTGTATTCAAGACTCTCGGCGCGGCTTTTGTCACCTTACTAATCGGCACTCTTCCGGCAACGGCGCAACGCCCTAACCGAATTGACGTACCGGCTGCAATAAATCAGGAGATGCCTGCTGATCCCTCAGCTGTCAGTGTTGCTCGTTTGCATTATTCGGGTGGCGGAGACTGGTATTGGGGTAGCTCGGCGATACCAAACTTCCTGCATTTCGTAGCCACCAATACGGATTTCCCGGTGGATACAATTGAACGCGTGGTTACGATTGATGATGCCGACCTGTTTCGCTATCCGTTCTTGTTTGCAACCGGTCACGGCCTGATACGTTTCTCCGCTGATGAGAAAGATCGTCTACGTCGCTATCTCGCCGGAGGGGGATTTCTCTTTGTTAATGATTCTTATGGTATGGAGCGGACCTTTCTGGAAGAAGTAGCCAAACTGTATCCCGAACGGGAGCTGGTGGAGCTACCTCTCGACCATCCCATATATCATTGCTTCTATGATTTTCCAAACGGACCGCCCAAGATTCACGAGCATGACAAACAAGCTCCGCGCGGCTACGGCATTCTGCTCAACGGACGAGTAGTACTGTATTTCCTCGTGGAGTCCGACATCGGTGATGGTTGGGAAGATCCACAGGTACATAATGACCCTCCGGAGTTGCGTGAGGCCGCACTACGAATGGGAGTAAACATACTGACCTATGCTTTGTTGAATTAGAAGTCGGAAGACGTTTTGTTCTCGCCGGTAACTGACCGATAAACAGTAGTAGCTACATTAGCTTGAATTGAGGATAGCATCGTGACAACCGAAAGCCTCGCCCTGCTGGGAAGATTGAAATCAGTACTCTTGCGTCAGCGTCTGGTTCGGTTTCTCGCCGGAGTGTTCCTGACAGCCGGGGTTCTTCTTCTGATAGCAATCGGGTTGTCGTTTCTGGCAAGTATATCAGTATTGCCGGTGTGGCTCAAAGTCACACTATTATCCGCAATGGGCATAGTCGCATTGGCACTATTTATACGCTATGCCATCGTCCGGCTCTTCGGAGGATCAGTAGAAAACGTGGCCGTTATCCTGGAACAGAAAAATCCGCATCTCAAAGGCCGCCTGATCGCCGCCGTGCAGTTTGCTCTCGGAAGCCGGTTCGCTGGCTACTCACAGGAGTTAGTCGCCGTTACCGAACAACAAGCAATCCAACGGGCAAAGCAGATTGACCTGGGACAGGCTGTTTCGTACCGCACCATTTGGCGCAACGGACGTTTGTTTGTGATCTCGGCTCTGATGGCCATAATCCTGGTAGCTACCCTCCCCGGGATCTTTCGGTATTCGCTGGAAGTGTACTCACAACCCCTGACCGAGGTGGCACCGCCACTCGGATATACGTTGGAAGCAACGCCTGGGTCGGTGGAGTGGGTGAAATACCGCGACATAGAGATCGGTGCCACTTTGACCGGGACCGCTTTCCCGGACGAAGCTATCATTTATCATCGACTCGTCGGAGGCAACTGGCAGCACAACGCGGTGAATCTGCCTTCCTCGTCGGGGTTGTCCTCTTTTGACAGCGATACTGTTGTCTGTAAGATTAAATTGCGTCAGGTGAACCGATCCTTCGACTACTATGTCGAGGCTGGCCGTGTGAAGACTGAGATTCAGGAAATCGATGTCGTTGACCGACCGCGAGTGACCGACATTAAACTATCCCTGTTCTATCCCAAGTATTCAGGTCTGCCGCCAAACATAATCAATGAGAACAATGGTTCCTTCTCAGCTCTGAAGGGCACGCGACTTAATATGGTTGTGGGAACTAACCTGCCAATTGTAGAGGCTGGCCTTGTATTTGAAGATTCCAGCCAAACACCACTAACCGTGAACAGTCGGACCGGTGAAGTTTCTCTGCAAATCGATAGCTCCCTATCTTATCACATTCGTCTTCTGGATCATCTCGGAGAACAGAATCCCGACCCGATTGAATATTACATTACAGCCATTCCAGACGAATATCCTTCGGTGGATGTCCTGCGCCCGGGTTTCGATGCTAACTTATCGGATGAGATGATCCTGCCTTTGAAAGTCAGGATTTTCGACGATTTCGGGTTCTCGACGCTGGTAAAGAAATATACACAGGTAACTCGCGGACGAGCCGGAGAAGAAAACGTCATTGTGCTGCATTTCTCGGACCGGATCAAGACCGAAGGCGACGTTGAATTCGACTGGGACATGGATGCTTTGCATCTCTATCCGGGTGACTATGTCGTATATCATTTTGAAATCGCCGACAACGATGACGTTTCTGGTCCCAAGGTGTCACGCTCCCGACAGTATATCGCCCGACTACCTTCACTTGATGAATTAATCGCACAAACCGAAGGCGAAAGTGCGCAGCGTATCAGCCGGACCGAACAGATGCTTAAGCAAGGTAAGGATATGTCGGACAAGCTCAAGAACATGGCGCGACGGATACAAGCTCAGAACAAATCTGCGAAGAAGGCTGACTGGCAGGATCAGAAAGAACTGGAGGCGCTCGCTGAGAAAAACCAGGAACTCGTCAACAACTTGGAAAAGATGGCCGAGGAGATGGAGAAATCGGTCGAGAAAATGGCCGACAACGCCACTATGAGTCGTAAGGTTATCGAGAAACTGCAGCAGATACAGAAGCTGTTTGAGGATGTAGCGACCCCCGAAATGAAAGCAGCGCAGCAGAAGCTCATGGAAGCCATGAAAAACATGGATCGCCAGAAAGTTCTCGAAGCCATGAAAGATTTCGAGATGTCTCAGGAAGAATTGCTCAAACGGCTGGAACGTACCCTCGCTCTCCTGAAGAAAATGCAGGTTGAGCAGAAAATGGAAGCTATGGTCCGTCAGGCCGAGCAACTGCTGGAGCAACAACAGGCCCAGAATGCCAAGACTGATTCGTCTGCAACCGAAGACCTCCCTTCTCTGAGCAAACAGGAAGATGAAATCGAGCAGGGGCTACAATCGCTTAAGAATCAGGTAGAGGAATTGCGGGAATTAATAAAGCAGGCCGAGATGGAGGGTTCTCCTGAAGCCCAATCTTTTGCCGATGCGGTCGAGAAAACGGATGCCGATGAGAACATGGCGCAAATGTCCGACGCTCTGAAGCAGATGCAGAAGGATCAGGCTGCCAGCGAGGGCGGTAGCGCCGCGTCTAAACTATCGCAGATGCTTGATCAGATGCAACAGCAATTGATGGCTATGACCGAGAGTAACGACGACGAAACAACGAAAGCGATCCGCATGGCTATGGAGGATGCCAACCAACTCTCCCGGGATCAGGAACAATTGCTCAAAGAGGCCGCCCGAATGACGGCCGAATCGACTCTGCTACAGGAAATGGCAACCAGCCAACAGGACCTTCAGAAGGCATGTTCCGGTTTGAAAAAGAGGATTTCCGAACTGGGCAAAGAGTCGCCATTCATAGCCGCCGAACTGGAGATGCTCGTCAATCAAGTAACTGAAAACATGCAGCAGGCCATTGATGGCTTCACTGAAAATAAAACCAGTCAGGCTTGTCGTTCACAACGTCAGGCAATGGTGGATCTCAACCGGGCGGCTGTCCGCCTTTTGGAATCCCTCGATCAGCAAAAACAGTGTGACAAGGGTGGCAACTGCGACAAGAACATGTCTAAGCTGGAATCGATGTGCAACAAACAGAACAAGTTGAACCAGAAAACCAAGGGCCAGTGCAACAAGCCTTCTATGAATCCGGCGGCCCAGGGAAATGCCGCTCGCGAAGGACTTCAGAGACTGATGGGCGAGCAACAATCGATTCGCAAATCAATGGAGCAATTAGCCGATGAGTTCGGTAGTTCCCGACAGGTTCTGGGGCGACTCCAGGATATTGCCCGGGAAATGAAGGAAGTTGAAGAAGACCTCGCTGATGGCGAGATCGGCGAGCAGACACTCCAGAAACAGCTCCGCATTTACTCGCGTATGCTCCAGGCCAGTCGTTCATTGCAACGTAAAGATTTCACACAGCAGCGCAAAGCGACCGCCGCCGAAGAGCAACTGTTTGTTATTCCGTCAAGTCTACCGGCGGAACTTCTTGACAGCCGCGTGAAGCTTGAAGATCGGCTGCGCCGCTTCCTCGGCGACAGCTATCCGCCTCAGTATGAGGAGCAGATCAAGGCTTACTTCAAAGCGCTTCTTCAGACCGAGTCGCCCGATCGATCAACCACTCCTGCACCCGGAGCCGGTCAATGAAAATATCAAGCAAGCTTGTTTTATTAATCGGCATTGTGTTCACCCTGGGTCTTAATGTAAGTGCAGACCAAACTCCGAAGGCCATAGACAAACCGCCTGATCTCCAGACTGCCAGCAACGCCGATCTTATCAGGCTGGCTCGTCAGATGATAAGGGCAAAAGATTTCTTCCGCGCGGCAGGACTGCTCGAATCAGTCTACGAACGCCAGCCGGACAACTCAACCGTGACCAACCTCCTGCGACAGTGCTACGACAAGCAGGGACAGTTCGCCAAATCTGAACTGCTGATTCGTCGTCTCCTGGAAACATCGACTGCCAATTTCACTCTGCATCTGTTTCTGGCCGAGAATCTGGCTGTTCAAAATGATACTGCCGGAGCACATGTAGCCTACCAACAAGTAATCGATCTGCTTGCTGATCAGGACCCCTCACGATATGTTACGACTGTTCGAAGTATGGAGCGTTACGGCTTCGCTACCAACGCCCTGGATCTGATCCTTACTGCCAGAGAACAAGCGACCAATCCGACCCTGATGGCACTTGATGCCGGAAAAATCCTGGAGGGTCTGACGCGCTATGGGGAGTCATCCGAAGAGTACTTCGTCGCACTCGACGACTCTTCCAAAATCGCAGTCGAAGCCGAGAATCGCCTGCTGAACCTGTTGTCTTTCGTCGGTGTCGGAAGTGAAATTGAAACAGCACTCCTACGAAAGGACGGGACAACACTTCAGGCTCGTGCCGCAAGGTTGCTTTCAACTCATTGCCTTAAGACAGACCGGTTCGAAGAAGCTTTCCGCTATGCTCGCTTGCAGGATTCACTGGAGGAAAATAAAGGTCACGCTTTGCTACGATATATCAGAGTATGCCAGGAACGACAGTTATACGCTGAGGTTGTAAAGGCCTCCGAGGAAGTCCTGTCAATATACGGCGATCAGTCGGTATTCGAGGAAACATATTTCATTTATGCTGACGCCCTCCTTCATATGGGTCTATACGACCGCGCAATAACTGTCTATGACACTATCGTAGCCCATTTCCCACGCGAGCAGGACAAAGCTCTGGCTTGCTACTACGTTGGTGATATCTATCTCAACTACCTCAACGACTACCAAGCCGCACTGGCTATATTTGATTCCGTTTCGGCCAACTACCGATCCGGAAACGGATATATGAAAGCTCTACTGACCGCACCACATTGTCTGTTGCGACAGGGGGATCTCGACGCGGCTTTCTCGAAATTCAGTTCCCTGGCCCGACGTACTTTCAACGACGACATAATGGAAGCTATTCATTTCCACATGGGGTTAGTCCAGTTTCTTCAGCTGTCATTCGATTCATCGCGGGTGACATTCAATCGCCTGCTAGTGGATTTCCCACGCGGATTTTATGTCAACGATGCCCTCAGCCTGATGCTCCTGATTGATGAAGCCAAGGATTCACCCAATCTGCTGAAGCAGTATTCTCGATTCCTGATGTTCGACTTGCAACAACGCCCCGACTCAGGCATGATTATGCTGGAAGAATTGGCCACTGCATCTGACCCAACTTTGGCCGACATCGCCCTGTACAAACTGTCGCAAATCAGCCTTGACCAACCGGATTCGGCGGCGGCGATTAGCTACGTTGATCGCCTGACGGAGCAGTTTCCCGAATCATACTATCTCCCTTATGGCCTTAAGATAAAAGCGGACATACTGCTGGAGAAAATTGATTCGCTGGAAGCCGGCAAGGAGATATATCGGCATCTTCTTGAAAAATACCCGAACTACCCCTTCATCTCCGATGTCCGCAAACGCCTCCGCGAACTGGAAGAAGACACCCAGACGAGCTAGCGGAAGCCTACTACCAGGAGATATCGTCTACCCAACTAACGTCAGCGCCACTACGGCTTTGTCGGCCCATGCATATCCGTATCCCTGATATGGGAATCCATAATCCCTCTCTCGTCCCGTCTTAGTCGTGACAAATTTGGCCCGCAGGCGTTCGCCGCACTCGCCAGACATCTCCATCGTCCATGCGTACCCGTACCCGCGGAATGGGAAATGCCATTTTTTCTCACGAGCAACTTCTGTCACTACCAAGTCAATCTCATTCCCGCCGACATACCCCTGCATTCTTCTCGCCCATGCAAAACCATGACCGAAGTAGAAAAACGACCAGGATCTGTCAGTACCAACCTCACTGGTCCAGAGTTCTATGGACATATCATTCTTGTTTCCCGCCATTCTCTTGGCCCATGCAAAGCCGTATCCGACATAAGGAAAACGAAACTTCCGCGCCTTACCTACCTCAGTAGCAGTTAGCTCTATATCCAGCCGACCTCCGGCCTCACGGACCAGTGCCACCAGGTCATCGTAGGCGATTGTCTTACCCTGAGGTTGATACCTCGGAAGGAATTTCTCAACCAGGGGAGTCTTGCACGCCGGGCACTTCGCCTTCCAGCCAATGAACTCACACTTGCATTCGGGGCAGAACATATCGACCATCCCTTCTGACTTCGTACATCACCTTGATGTACATACGCGTCAGCCAGTCCGGATATTCACCAACTCCGCGAGGATTCTTTTCCCTGTGGCAAACCCCCGATCCACTCGCTGGTAGAGATTATGATATGTTAAGATATGTGTTCGACAGTGTGTATTCTGTACTTAGGAGTAGCTTTCGGTAGTACTGGGGATATTACGACGCGGTAACGGCCACAAGTCAGGCTTCTTCAACCGTCAGGGCCATAATGTCATTGACCGTGATCGGCTCGGCAGTACAGAATCCCTGACCATACTTGCACCGAGACTGAAGACCGAACGATCGCGCCATAGCGGAAAGGTGTTCGAGATAGTCTTTAGACTTACCGGGATTGAGAAACTGTGATTTGTGGGCAGACAGAGCCTCTATCCAGCGTTCATAGTGAGAAGTGATGTCCACCACAACATCAGGTGCCACCCCCGGAGGAAGGAAATAGTGAAACAAGCGCTGAACCAAATGCGCAGAACCGGGCAAGTCAGCTTTGGTCAGTGACGCCAGATGCGCGGCATTGACAGCTATCACTCCAGCTGCCACATGATCGGGGTGCGACTGACGGCGACCGTGACCGATGCGAGGGTACGGGGCCAGGATGATTCGTGGCCGGGTACGTCGTATCACTTCCGCCAAAGCAACACGTTTGTCGATGTTGTCAGCAAGTCGAGTATCCCCCCAGTCCCAGGTCTCAATCACATCGACACCCATGATCTTTGCCGCAGCACGGATCTCATCGGACCGCATCTCCGGAGTGCCGCCGGTAGCCATCTCTCCCTGAGTCATAACGACAATGCCACACCGGTAACCACGGCCAGCGGCATCAATCAATACTCCCCCAGCACCCACCTCGACATCGTCGGGATGCGCCCCTATGGCCAGCAGATCATAAGTTTGTTCGTTCATTGGTTCCGGTCAAAAAAAGACCCGGAAGAAATACTCCTCCGGGTCAGATAATATCTAGCCTCAGCTATTCGGCAGCTTGGGCTGCTTCGAAATTGCGTGAGTGGAAAATCAGCATCTCCCGCAACAGATCATATACATACTGATCCTTAGTCGCCGGGTTAGTACTGTAGCCCGAATACTCATACACATTAGTAGCGTCCAACAGTCCATGTGACTGGAGTGTGTTAATCCATGAGTGTGTCTGATACCCGAAAGTCATGTCCTGCTCACTGGGATCTTCGGTAGTACCAATCCAAATGTCAACATCTGCCAGGCAACCATCGCCGGAATCACTCAGAATAGTCTCCAGGTTATTCTTCAACCACAAATCCCAAATGAGATCGTATGGCTCACCATGAACGTCAAAGGGTAGATGGAACTCGAAATCGTTCTCAGCAATATTAATGATCTCAGTGCAAAGGGTCGCCTCGTCATCTATCTGGTAGCGTAGCGTATCGTAGAGTGTGTCAATCACGTTGGGATATCCAATAATGAATGTCGTATCGTAGAATGTGTCAATAACAGGAATCGGGATAAGCATATAGCCGCGTTCTCCATACGGGAAAACGAGCGTATCGTTTGGTGAAAATGCCAACGCTCCGCCGATGAACATCCTTCCGAGGGGATATGCACTGGCAGAACTATCAAATTTATCAGTCCAACTTGTATCACCGACCTGCACATAATCAAGTAATCCCTGCTCCGACAAAACATCCGCAAACAAATCCTCAAACCCACTCACACCGTCAGCTCCATCGAAATCAAGTGGTCCGTCAGCGACAGCGATCGAAGAATACTCGTTTCTATGCAGCATTGCCGCTCTGAAAGCGCCATATGCTCCCTGCCCGATGCCCCCTATGCCACGATACCTGCCGTCATCCTTAAACAGATCGCCACTGTGGGAACTCAGCCAGTCAAGCAAAGGACGGCCAAAGAGAGCATCGTAGTCGCCTGATGCTCCACCGTTGCCGGCCCAGAAAAACCCGCCAAACGTCTCATGGTTGTTGATCGTTACGATGGCCATGGGGACAATTTCCCCATTGGCAATTAGCTCATCTGCAATCTTGGACAAACCATGCCGGTAATAATAATCCTCTGAACCGTCTTGAGGAGGGAGAAGAACCACCACCGGTAACTGATCCTGTTGAAATACTCTGTTGGGAATATAGGCATCCACCAAAGCCATCTCGCCAGTATTTGCTATCTGGAGAAAAAATTCATTTGAGAAAGAATGATCAAAACGTGCAGGCGCAACCGGCAAATCCACGATATCTGGAGCTTGATTTGCTCCGCGATCAGAACAAGCCATCGAAATAGCCAGGGCCAGAGCCGCCAAGACTGCGACAGTCTTTAGGATATTATGCATCTCTGACCTCCTTAGAATCGGTAATTAAATGAGAGTATAGTTTCATAGGTGCTGGCCTCGTAATCACCAGGGAAAGCTTGCACCGTCTCCCCGATCTCGGTATCCCCAAAACCATCCACCGACAGACTTGACTGCGACTGATAGCTCGTTGTCAAGGCCACATCCCAACGGTCAATATGGGCAATGAAACCAAAGTTGAGTCCCATTTTGTTGCTGGCGTCAATAAACTGTGGGGTAACCATCTGATCCGAATTGCGTGCCGGCGACTGCTCGAAGGAAATGCCGCCAAGCAAGGTGAGGTAGTCAGCATAGTCGTACATCGTACCCAACATTAACTTACCTGCATTTTCCCACTCCACCGGAGCAGACAAATCGGACGTAAAGAAGTCAGGCGCTACAGTGGCCGTATCACTGGCTGCACCGAAAGGTAATTCATGATCAGAGTATTTGAACTCCAAGCCCTCATAGCCGGACCAGAGCGTGTACTCAACATCAACTGCAACGGTTAGTTTCTCTGTAGCTCGATAAGCAAATCCCAACCCCAGAGACGGAGGTAGATCAAGCTTGGTCTCAAAATTAGCCTGGTGTCGAACTGTTTGTCCGGCCAGGAATAAGTATTTGAGAGTCGTCTGATAACCATCCGGCAGTGTGGGCCATATCGTGGGTCGGTCGGACGTATAAAAATAATTCTCAGCGTTGCCGGTTATCGTAACGGAGAATGGCAAAGCAATAGTAGCACCGATATCGGCCTTCTCACTTGCCTTCCACATCATCCCCATGCGCAGACCAAAGCCATAACCTGAGCCGTTATTGCTACTCCACTGAGGAAGCCGACGAAATGGACGATCTCTGAATATGTCATAGGAGACAGAATCAATAAGCGCTAAAGGATTATCCCGGAAGTAGATATTCTTATAGATCAGGTCGGCCCGCAACAGCTGCAATCCTACTCCGAGAGACAATTTGTCTTCCATGAACTCCCTCGCTGCGGTTAACTGAAAAGCCACAACGTCAAGATTGACCTGATATTGATCACTCGGTAAAGAGGTCTTGCTGTTATAGGTCGGGAGCATCTGGAACATCTCCCATGAAACGTTACGATCAAACGGTTGATAAGCGCTCAGACCAAAAACCGTCTCACCCCAAACAGGTAGCCTCACCATAAAGCCTGCCGCTGGACTTGAGAGTATTTCGTGGGTGTTATAGTTGGTCCGATCATTGAACATCCCGGTCTCCCACTCTCCGTTCCAACGATAATCCGGAATGATCTCATCCCGATGGTGAACGAAGGCGATATTGGCACCCAACTGGTTATCGAGAGCATTCGCATAACCGGCGGGATTGTAATAAGCAGCCGACCAGTCATCGGCAATTGCCCGGAATGCACCTCCCATTCCTCGTGCCTTGGTACCCACTCCGGAATTCTCAAACCCACCGGCATAAAGACCGGGAGCGAGAACTACGAGGATTACCAATACTGCAGCAGAAAATCTGACTAATCCCATCCTGATCTCCGTAATAACAGTACAACTCAAGATTTCTCTTATCATACGTTTGGTATCTCCAATGTGACGGCCAATTCGGCTATCCTGAGTGCCATCCGACACATTCAGAATAATCCTGCGCCCTTTCAGGCAACCGCCAATTTATTTCCACGAACAGGCAGTCAAGTTATGCCAAGCTCCTTTGCTTGTCAAGAGATAAGCCCTTTTTTTGGTCTCTCTTGCAGGCAACCAGACGGATGACAAATTGTGTCTTAGCTCGCACAGTATCTGGACGCTTCAACAGCTTCAACCGTCAAACCAAAAGTTCTCCTTTCGCGGGATGAATTTGAATAGCACACCATGAGAAAAGCCATTTGAACCCGTCACAACCTCCTGACGGCTTCAGACAGAAAACTACGAAATGGTCAAACAGGAAAATTCATCATTATCACACAGAATATCTTTCTGTATCGACCCCAAAAACAGCTCGCCCCTAAACCGCAAAACATCCACATACGCCTGAATGACAGCACGTTAGCCTGACGGTTATATGTCGGCACTGGCTTTGCTTAGACAATTGACAGATTATGACAGCAATGGGCAGAGCCCATTCTGTGGACCCGATCCATAGGAAGGTATTGATCGTGAGAAGAATTTTGATCTTATTTGTCCTGGTTATTGTTCTGGTTTCGCTAAACTGGTTCCGGGCTCTGCTGGCGTAGGACATCGGAGAATCCTGCGATGAGCTATTGCCCTGCTCGTTGCTCCGAAACGGCTGCTACTGCCTGTCGGAAGTCGGTGTGGACGATCACTGTACTCCAATGGTTGCAACGGTCGAGATAGTCGGAATGCTTACTAAGGTGTATCTGATCAGCGAAATGTAAGCTCCGACCAAATGAGATTGAAGACGACCTTGGAATACGAAAAATTGATGACCAAACGTTATGACTCGTGCAGCGGTTTCTGAAGCTGCTGCCCATCTTTTCCTACCTTCCTACTGCCACCAGGGAGTTGTCTCCAACTCCATGGTGGCTTTCATATTTAAGCCGGAATGATTTTCGTCTCAAACTGGAAAAACATTACCAACAAAATATCTTCTCGCCCAAATCATCCCCCATCCCTCCAGATATATACTACCTTAACGTGCTGTGTTGTCATGTGTTATGACAGAATTGTGCAATAATGATACACCCGGCATTCGCTTTGCAATCCATAGAACTGCATGAAATATCGATACGCAATCATAACCGGCGGACTAACCGCCAATAGTAGGCCCCCCCTGCCCCGCAACCGCGGTCAGCACATAATGCTGGCAACTCAGGGCCGGACCCAGCAACGTGAGGTGAAAAGATGACAACCCTGCAAAGAGACAGTTTGAACACCCTCGACGAGATCATCGAACTGATGGTACGCAAGACAAAGACCACGACTGATATGATTTGGCCGTTTGCCGACTCGACCGACGTTCTGACCGGATTGCTGAGCCTTTATTACAAACCTGGCGCCAGAATGGTCGCCGCCGGACATGTTGATCCAGCGGTGGAAATTGCAGCCGACCGAGCTGAAGTCCAGCTGCATGAAACGATCGGCATCTCCCCCTTCAGCGGCGACATCGAATCAGCACTGGATGCTGTCTCATCTCCCACAGACATGATCTTCATTGCCAATCCGAACCGGATCACCGGTGCCAATTTCTCGCTGGCAGAAGTAAAATATCTGGCCGAGGCAATCCCTGAGGGAGTGCTGATTATAGACGAGTACTACCATGACCATTTTGGTATCTCCGGTGCAAAACTGCTGGAATCGTTCTCTAACATAGTGATTCTGCGATCATTCGCAGCCTCCTTTGGTATTCGGTCATCTGATGCTGGTTTCATCATGGCCGCCCCTGAAACGATTAGCCGCATCAACAACTCCCTGCCGCAGTCAAGGGTCTCGACTATCATTCGCAAGACCATTCGGGCCACGCTGGTAAACGATGTGGCCCTCCAGAACCATCTCCATGAAATCCACGATGAGGGTCTACGCCTCGCTAAGGAACTGAGCCAAATCGGAGTCCAATGTCGTTTGACGGCGACCGATTTTGTCCTGCTGCGCGTCAAGGATCCGGCTGGTGTGGGCAACAGTCTGGCCCGGGGCAGAGTGACCATTGAAAACCTGGACGGATACCACAGTCTGAATAACTACGTCAAGTACCAGATCCAATCGCCGATATCGAATGATGCCATAATTAGCGCCTTCAAGAGAATGCCGACGGAACTGTATCGCATGAAATCTCTCGACCGGAGAGCCGTCAAAATGCGCCATGATCACCACGCCCCTTCACTGTCAGAAAATCGACTTCGAACGACTGCAGATCGCACCCCAGGGTTGAGTCAGGAAGCCCCTGAATTGTCATCGGATCGGAAAGTAGCTCTCGCGTCCAAACAGCCGATCAAAGAACGCCTATAGAGCCACGACGGTCCACAAATCGTGACCGGCCGTTGAACCGGATTGAATGTCTCATACCTGCGCCCGGGTGAAGGGCGTATAGATGCTAAATCGACGGTATATGCAATACTGTCCACGTATCCGGCGACGACAAGTCGCTTCCATTTGTGCATCTGAACATCTACGCCTTTTTTCTCATCACAACTGAGCGTAGACTAAGCAACCCGAGCAGTCCTCTCTATTCGACCCAACTTTCCATATTACAGGCAGTTACAGATCTGAACAGGCGGCCATGCTGAGCTGGATCGATTCAATACTAATTGCTACTCCTCGACTGCGTCTGTTTGCGGGAACAATCGCCCCCTTTGCCGGTTAAACGAACAGAGAGTATATGAATCCACAATGTCTTATATAAGGAACTGCACATGCGAAAGATAATGATTGTTGTAACAGCTTTGGTCGCGATGGTTACTATGACCAGCTTGACCGCCATGGCATGCGGGGAAACTCAGACAACGGGTGTAATTGGAAAGACTGCTGAAGTTACTCTAAGCGGTACTCTCGTCTGTCTTGGCTGTGACCTGAAGAAAGCCGAGGGAGCACGGTCGGAATGCTCTGCGTATGGACACAAACACGCCCTCAAAACCAAGGACGGCCGGTACGTCAATCTGCTTGAGAATAAGTATTCGTCGGATTTGGTCAAAGGCGAAAAGTACAATAACCAGAATATGACAATCTCCGGAACCATGTTCGCCAATTCCAGCATGATGGATGTGAAGACGTTCGCTGTTGATGGCAAGACCAAAGGCTGGTGTGACCACTGCAAGACGATGGATGGCTGTGCTGTGAAGCAGTCGTCTGAGATGTAAATCCGGACCAATTGCCTCTCTCCTTTGTGATGGATGGGATGAGTGCGGTCGCAACGGACCAGCGACCGCACTCTCCCATTGTCTCGCGAAAACCAGAAAGACAGGATCAGACATGGTGCTCATGGCTGTCGGGCTGATTATGGCTTTGTCAATGTCACCTCAAAGTAAAACACCAAACGTTGAGGATTCGAACCTGGATTCGACCGAACACAAACATACCAACCATCTGATCGACGAAGCTTCTCCCTATCTGTTGTCGCATGCCCACAACCCAGTGGATTGGTACCCTTGGGGCGAGGAAGCCCTGAGTCGCGCCCGGGACGAGAACAAACCGATCTTCCTGTCCATTGGCTACGCCGCCTGTCACTGGTGTCACGTGATGGAGCGTGAGTCGTTCGAAAATGAAAGTATCGCCACCATCCTCAACGATGGCTATGTCTGTATCAAGGTGGACCGCGAACAACGGCCTGATCTGGACGAGATTTACATGGCCTTCACCACCGCCATGACCGGGCGTGGAGGTTGGCCAATGTCGGTGTTCCTCACTCCGGACCTCAAACCTTTCTATACCGGAACCTATTTTCCGCCCGAGGATTCGTATGGACAGCCCGGTTTCAAACGCATTATCGTCGAACTTCTCAAGACCTACCGTACCGATAAGAATACACTGACCCAAACAGCCGAAAAGGTCTTCGTTCAGATGTCAGCCAGATTCAACAGCGTGACACAAGCCAACTCTACTCTCAAGCAAGAGATGATTGAGCGAGGTGTCCGGCGCCTGCGAGGAAGCTTCGATGACAAGTACGGCGGTTTCGGCCAAGCCCCTAAATTTCCTCATTCCCTCGAATTGTCGCTGTTTTTACGGTATCATCAAGCGACCGGCGACGATGTTTTTCTAAAGGCAGCCGAGAAGGGACTGACTGCCATGGCGCGAGGTGGAATCTATGATCACGTCGGGGGGGGCTTCGCACGCTATGCCACCGACCGCGCGTGGTTGGTGCCACATTTCGAAAAGATGCTCTACGACAATGCCCTGCTGACTTCAACCTATGTCCAGGCATACCGATCAACCAGCCGACCACTTTATTTGAGTGTTGTTCGTCAGACCCTCGACTTCATTCTCAGAGAGATGACTGACGATAATGGCGGCTTCTTTTGCTCCCTTGATGCCGACAGCGAGGGAGAAGAAGGGCGATTCTATACCTGGAGCAAGAATGAGATCGACGCTCTTCTGGGTGACAAGTCCAAGCTGTTCTGTGACTTTTATAACATTACATCAGGTGGCAATTTCGAAGGGCGCAACATCCTTAACGTCGACTCCAATTCTGATCGTGTACGAAATGTGACCGATGCTGAAGATTTTGATCTCATAGCTGCAGACTATATTCCCCTGCTACTGAAGGCCCGGTCAGGGAGAATCCGACCGGCTACCGACGACAAGATTCTAACCTCATGGAACGGGCTGGCTCTGAGCGCAATGTGTGATGGCTATCAGATCACCGGCGACAAACGATATCTGGAGGCCGCTCGCCGTAACGCAGCATTTGTGAAATCCACATTGTTTGAAGACGGCGCCCTGATTCATGCCTACCGCAACGGCAAACAGCTGCGGGAGGAATTCCTTGAGGA
This sequence comes from Candidatus Zixiibacteriota bacterium, assembly GCA_019038695.1. Taxonomy (NCBI): domain Bacteria; kingdom Pseudomonadati; phylum Candidatus Zixiibacteriota; species Candidatus Zixiibacteriota bacterium. Next base: position 16,187 of record JAHOYZ010000010.1, on the reverse strand, counting down.
TTACGCCTACTATGTCAAGGGCTTACTTGATCTCGTAGAAACCGATATTGATCACGGTAGTGAGTGGCTGGAGTTTGCAGTGGTGTTAGCTCAACGAGCTATCATACTATTTATGGATGAAAATGGTCGCTGGTTCCTGCGCCCAGCCGGGCAAGAGGATCTCATAGTGCGACCAAGGGACGAAACCGACGGCTCCACGCCCGCCCCTGGATCGGTAATGATGACCTGCCTCTTGAAGCTTAACCGCATATCTGGCCGGAAGGAGTTCCTGGACACAGCAGAGAAAGGGCTAATTGCAATATCCTTACTCCTGGAGCAAAGCCCCCAAGCTATGGCATCCGCCCTTTTGGCTGTCGATTATTATCTCAACGACAAACTAGAAATCGTTGTGGTTGGAGATGGTCCGGTCCGTGAGAAAATGATCGCAGAAATATACCGCCGTAACTTGCCCAATGTTGTCCTCGCAGTTGGTCCCGGTAACTGCCACAACGTGGCCCTTTTTCAAGGTCGTGAGTCATCCGGTCAGGCAAAAGCCTACATCTGCCGCAACTCAGTCTGTGGTCTGCCGACTGAAACTCTGCAAGACCTCAAGATGCAACTGGACGAACTCTGATTCCTGCCTTATCATCTCCGTCAAATGTTTTGATGCCCACCGGCGGTGGGTTCAGTATCGAAAGAAAGGAATGACAATATGTTATCAGTGAAAATGGATTGGAAAGGTGGTCTGAAATTTGAAGGGACCAGTGCGTATGGCCACACAATCATAACCGACGGCGGCAAGAAGTTCGGCGGCGAGGAATCCGGCTACAAACCGACCGAGCTGCTCTTCTATGGCATCGCCGGCTGTACCGGCATCGACGTCGTCCGCGTTATGGAACAGAAACGCCAGCCCCTGAAAGAACTAACCGTCGAAGTCTCCGCCCACCAAAACGATGAATATCCCAAACCGTTTCATACGGTCGAGATCAAGTTTATCGCCAGGGGGGACAACGTCGATGAAAAGGCGCTCGCCCGGGCCATCGAGTTATCCGAGAGCAAGTATTGCGTGGTCAGCCAGACGATCAAGAGCGAAGCAAAAGTGACAACCAGCTATGAGATTATCACTGATTAACTTGAATCCTTTTACCCTTTTATCTATCCAACATAAAAGAACAGTTGTTGATCGGATAGGAGTTACTGATGGATGACCAGTTTGCCTTGAGGATGGAATCGGACAAGTCGTTTGACGCGGTAGTCGAGAACATCGAGAAACAAACTGCGGATCACAAGTTCCGGGTTCTGGTTGTTCATGATATTCAGGCTACTCTGGCCGAAAAAGGGTTGCAACGCAACCCGCTTAAGATCATTGAGGTCTGCAACGCGAAGTTTGCCTATGAGGCGCTCAAAAAGGAAATCGGGGTGGCATTGTTTATGCCGTGCCGGTTCGCCGTCCACAGCGATGGCGATAGAACCATCATTGACCTGGCTCGCCCCTCAATGATCGCCCAGATGTTGCCTCAGGCCGGTCTGGATGACCTTGCCACTGATGTCGAGAAAACTCTGGTCGAAATCATGAAGGCTTCGGTGTAGGTGCTTTGTCATGCTGAGCGGAGTCGAAGCATGATGTCGGACGAAACTCCAGCCCAAACGAGTTTGAGCCGGCCACCCAAAGCACAGAACCGACACTCAAAGAAATAGACTATGAAAAAACTTTTCCAAAAACGAACTTTCGGCTTCACAGCTGTCGGCGGAATACTTGGATTCGGCCTGTATATGCTGTACATTAACATCGGTTCAACGTGACCGCTGATGTGTAACCCCTACCTGCCAACGGCAGCAGGGGCTGTGATCGGTGCGGTCATGTCAATAACAGATTAGGATGAAAGTAGCCGGATGCCGCTATTTAAATTTCAGTGCATAGATTGTCAGGAACAGTTCGAGGAACTTGTTCTCAGTAGCAGCGAAAAACCCTCCTGCCTAAAATGCGCGTCGGGAAATGTGGTCAAGATGGTGTCGTTGATTTCATCGAAGGGGATTGCTTCCGGCTGTGGCTCATCATGCGTGCCGAGCAAATGCGGCAGCGCCAAAGCCGGCTGAGGATGACCTCATTCTACCGGTGGTAGAACTCAAAACCAACCCATTATCAGACAGATTGTTCTTCGACTCGCCCGAGACTACAAATCCAAACCAAGGGGTTCGAATCGATTCAAATCAAATTGACATTTCCTCAGGTTGTAGTCACGTATTGAGGGCAGATAAAGAATATCATAATCACTCTTGAGATACACTTCAACTTCTGATTCTTCCAGATCGTAAATATACTCAACAATTTGATTCGACAAGGCTAGCGGTCTGATGGCAAGCTTGGGCCGCCACCAGCCCACAACTATCACTGACTTATGATTAATGGATTCTACTTTCTGGAGAATCTTGTTGACGAATTCTTCGTTTTCGATCCGGGTATCGTGATCAGAGAAGATATCTCCTTCATATATACCGGTTCTCCCAAAACTGACAAAAGATGATGAAATGAACAAGATACAGATAATCACGAATATACTTCTTCTCAGCAGTTTTGCGAACACAAGCATCAGGAATGGCAATAATGGTATGAGATAAGCGGATTCATGAGGCAATCTCAAGAACGCCGCCAAATACAATATGATGACAATAAGCCACACTACAGCGTTGAGTCTATCTGAAGCAGTTGCATTCGTAAAATGAACCCTGGTTCTCTTGATACCAAATAGCATTGAGATGAATGCCAGAAGTATGGCAATTACTCCCAGACGTCCAAAGATACCAACGGTGGCCACACTTATTATTTGGGAGAGTTCCGGGTAACTGGTGTCATAGAATCTGAAAAAGCCCAGGCCATAAGAATCGATTGAAGGTAAAAAACAAAGAATACTGGTGATGCTGGTCAAAATTGTAAATAGGATTATTCTGTAGAATCTCCTACTTGGTATACCGTGATAATATTGGAGCACCATAAGAGGAATAACCATTATCCCCATAGTTATGCGACATCCGACAGCAAGTCCCAGAAAAATACCTGCGAAACCAGAATATCCTCTGAGAACAAGATAGTAGCTACTCAGGACGAAGACTAATCCCCAAAGGTAATCCATCAGGTTGACACTATTTATGTAGAATACAGGGATGAAAGCCAAGGCTATACCTGCCAAGAGATAATCCTTGCAACGGTGATACTGGGCAATTTTCATGAAAAGGATTATCCCTATGACACTTAGCAAAGCAGTTAAACCATTGAGAACAAATGGTTCCGCATCCCATAACAGAGCACAAGCGAATTCATGAACGGGGTTCCCGGGGAAACGTGATACCGCGTATTGTCCACCTTGCGCAATATTCCTGGCGGCTTCGATCACCCTCCAGGCATCAGGGTCATTGCCATAACCTGGAGTCAAAAACGGAATTCGGGACGAGAAAATGATCAAACTGATCAGGGCTATAGGTAGTGGACTTCCATACTGCTTTGCTTTGCGTGCGTTTGTAATACTCATCACCGTATGTCTTCAATCGATCTGGATAAAGTCCATTGAAATTTAAGACACGGTTTGCTCTTTGGCAATTGCCTTATTGTAATTTTGTTATCTCAGTTTCATCGTTCGAAATCAACTGAACTCTTGTAACTCAGGCTCGGATGACTGTAAATTACCATCTCGTGAGATAATTTTAATACTCTCAATAACTACCTCTTGAGTGCGATAGAAAACGCCGGGTACTCAGTCTCAACCATCAGGAATGACAGCGAAAGCCAATCCAAAGGTGTCCAGGATATTCCCTCATGGAACGATTCGCCATCATAATTGGCGAAGATAGTGTATCGATCATAGAGACTCGTCGTAATACCAGCTTGACCGAAAACCTCGTCAAAATCCGGGACGAGTGTAGCTGCTCCGACCGATAGCCGTACGTCCAGGATCCCACCGATTTCCAAAGATTTAATGAATTGAACATACACCGACTGATCACTACCACCAGTCTGAACGCTGCCGGTGCCCAGTATAAGGCCGGGTCTCCAGTCATTCGTCTTTTCCGTTAGCAGTTGGGTTCTCACATTCCAGAGAATTGTTTCAGAGCGAAAGGCATATCCAACCCCGGCATCAAGCCAGTTCAATACTCCATATCTGGTTTTTAGCACTGTAGTCTCTTCATCAGCGGTGGGAATGCTCAATCCGGAGATCATCATTGATCCCCGGGCAAGTAAAGCACCATCATTGTTACCTGCCCCGGAACAGACGGGGCAAGAAGGACCGCATTCCTGGGCGAGGGTTGTTCCTGCAAATAGTAATATGAGTAGTAAATTCACGAGAATCTTGTTCATGTCCAAACCTTTCAGGTGTTATGGTTACTTGATTTGCGTTTGCTTCGGAGCAAACCATTCGTACAATACCGGGATCAATACCAGCGTCAGGAAAGTCGACGAAACCAGTCCGAACACCACGACCACCGCCAAAGGACGTTGTACCTCCGAACCCATGCCCTGCGAAAGAAGCAGCGGCACCAACCCAAGAATAGTCGTCAATGCTGTCATGAGCACGGGTCGCAGTCGCTGTGAGCAGGCTTCGACAATCGCCACGCTCATCTGAGTACCTTCATGCAACAGTTGATTGATATACGTCACCAGCACCAGTCCGTTCTGAACGGCGATCCCAAACAACGCAATAAACCCAATCGAGGCAGGTACTGACAAATACTCCCCGCTGACAAACAATCCAAGTACGCCACCTATTAGAGCCAGAGGTACGTTCACAAAAATGAGCGTCGCAAACCGCCAGGAACCGAGTGACACATAAAGCAACAGTAGGATCAACCCAAAAGTGATCGGAACAATAACGACAAGCCGACTCATCGCCCGTTCCTGGTTTTCAAATTGACCCCCGTATTCCAAATGGTATCCCGGAGGCAGGCCGATATGTTCATCTACGGCCGCTTTGATATCTTTGACCACCCCCCCCATGTCGCGGCCCCGTACATTGGCCGAGATGACCCAGCGGCGCTGGTTCTTCTCCCGATTGATCTGTATCGGTCCGATTTCGGTCCTGACTTCGGCCAGTTGGGACAACGGAACCAGCATACCTTCCGATGTGTGTACTAACAGCGATCGAATAGCCTCGGGGTCTTTGCGATATTGTTCGTCAAATCGGACATGGATTCCGAACCGTCGCGTATGAAGAAAAACCTGATCAATCACCTCACCGCCGATCGCCAATTCGACCACTTCAAGGATGTCGGTTACACTGGCTCCGTATCGGGCACAGGCTTCGCGATCAACCACTATTTGAACCTGGGGTTGACCGAAACTCTGTTCTACCGACAGATCAACCAGACCGGGGACATCTTTGATAACATCTTTGATTTCCTCGGCCAGAGAGCGGAGCAGCCCGAGATCCTCGCCATACAGTTTGAGGGCAAGCTCGGTGCGCACCCCCGAGAGGAGTTCATCAAATAGATTCTGGATCGGTTGCGTGAAACTGAGCTGTATGCCGGGGTACAATGATAACCGTTCGTTGAGCGCCTCCACCAGTTGTGCCTTGTTGTCGTAATTGACCCAACTTGCCGGCGGCTTCAACGTCAGTTGAATATTCGCAAAATTGACGGGGTGGGGATGACTCCCGGCTTCGGGTCGGCCGATCTTCGCGATTGTCTGCTCCACTTCTTCAAAGGAAACGATCTCCCGCTCCAACTTCATGATCGTTTCGGTTGCTTTATCGAGCGAAATAGAAGGCGCCATAACAACATTGATTTGGATTACTCCCTCTTCCAACGTCGGTATGAACTCTGTGCCGAGATGCGGAACGTAAGCAAGCGCCCCACCAAAAGCTACCAGCGAACCGATCAGCACCACCAGCTTGTGGCGAAGATTCCATTTTAGATACGGTACATAGAACCGCTTGAGAATCCGTACCAGTAGAGGGTCCTGCGTCGCACGATGTTTAAGAAGATACGACGACAACGCTGGCGAAAAAATCAGAGCTGCCAATAGCGAGCCGAGTAGTGCAAAGGTGACAGTAAACGCCATCGGAGAAAACATTTTTCCCTCTACACCTTCGAGCGTGAAGAGTGGTACAAAAACGATGATGATAATCAGCACCGAGAAGATGATCGGTCGCGCCACCTCCTGGCAGGCTGCGACTATCACCTCGACCTTTCTCCGGCCTTTGTTACGCTCCATACTGAGGTGCCTCGATGCATTCTCGACAATGACAATTGAGGCGTCACCAAGCATCCCGATAGCGATAGCAATTCCCCCCAGCGACATTAAGTTGGCTGACAGTCCCGCCCATCCCATGCAGATAGCAGCGACTAGAGCACAGATCGGCAGTGACAACGCCACAATTGAGGCACTGCGTACATTCCCCATGAAAAGGAACAACACGAGAACTACCAATAGAGCACCTTTCCAAAGAGAAGTCAGCACCGTATTGACGGCGCTACCAACCAGCGTACTCTGATTGTAATAGGGCACGAGCGTCACACCGTCGGGAAGCGAGGTTTGAACCTTGGCAAAAGATAATTCCAGACGTTCGATTATTTCTGACGTATTTTCGCCATACAGTTTCAAAATGATACCGGCCACCACTTCTTCTACGCCGTTGCGTGTGACTACTCCACGTCGAAGTTCCTGACCGAATTCAACCTCGGCGACATCACCTAACCGTACCGGGCGACCTCGCACAACTTTCATCTGCAGATTGCGAAGGTCCTCAAGTTCTTCCACAAGCCCGATGCCGCGAACCAGGTATTCCTCTGAACCCAGCACCAAAAACTGTCCGCCAGCATTTCGGTTGTTCGAATTGACGGTTTCTACCACATCCTCAAGCGACAGATCGTACTTGTTGAGTGCGTATGGATCGAGTTCAATCTGGTATTGCAGGACATGGCCACCCATCGAGAGAATTTCAGTCACGCCGGACACAGATTGCAGTTGATACTTGACCACCCAGTCGTTTAGTTCTCGCAGGTAAGTGGTCAGATGCTTGCCCTCGGTGTCAACCGTACTGTCGGCCTCAAGATAATACATGAACACTTCACCCAGACCAGTTGAGATCGGCCCCAACGCAGGTGGATCGTGCATCTCAGGGAGTTCTGCGGTAGCGGCAGCCAAGCGCTCGGCTACTATCTGGCGAGCGAAGTAAATGTCTACGTCATCACCGAAATAGACATATATAACGGCCATACCGAAAGCAGAAGTCGACTTAATCAGCGTCACTCCGGGCAGACCGTTCATGGCTGATTCGATTGGAAAGGTAATCATTCGTTCGATTTCTTCGGGGGCCATACCGTGTGCTTCAGCGAAGACAGGGACCATTACCGGTGAAATATCCGGGAAGGCATCAGTCGGTAAGTGTCGATACTGGTAAACACCCATCATTATGATCACTATCAAGCCAATGACTACCAGAAGGCGGTTCTTAAGAGCGTACTCAAAAAAGGATTTCATCTCGCTCTCCTCAATGTCCGTGACCGGCATGACCACTCAAGGAACTGGTAACGATCTGGGCTTTCAACTCGAAGGCACCTGCGGCCACATACTCGGTCCCTTCGGTTATCCCCTCTATGATGCGAACATGATGTTCATCTGAATCACCCACGACTACTTCCACAGCGACAAATTCGTCAGGGCTTTCAACTACAAAGATGACGCTCTCCTCACCAATCAACTGCACTGCCTCTTTTTCAACTACCAGCCCTCGTTCCCCGGCTTCAGTAACGACCTGTGCGTGAACAAACGTTCCCGGTTGCCAGACATTGTCCGGATTAGGCAGAACGACTCGTGCTGTGCTGCTCCGGGTGAGTATGTCCAGCACGGGAGTTACAAAATCAATGGTGCCTGTCACTTGTTGCTTGGACCCAATCGCCGTAATAAGCACTTCCTGACCGGATTTGACCATACCGGCGTCTTTGGGATAAACAGCCAGATTGACCCAGACGGTGGAAAGATCGGCCAGCGCGAAGATACTGCTTTCGCCGGAAACATACTCGCCGGGAGTTATGTGTCTCTCAATGATCCAACCCGAGATCGGCGCTTCTATCGAATACGAGTTCATGCTCTCATTACTCTCAACCACCGCGACAATGTCGCCGGCGTTGACATAGCTGCCCACCCGACACCGTGCCTCAAGTGCTATTCCGGCAAACCGCGGTGCAATGTGAACCAATCGATCTTCGTTGAAACCGACTTCACCGGGCAATTCACTCGTTTTAACAATATACCCCGGTGCCACCCGCGCAAAAGTTAGCCCTGCCATTTTCTGAGCCTCGAGTGACAGGTTCACTACGATTTCATCATGGTCATCTCCATCGCACGGAGCATCGGAATCATGGTCGTGGTCGCCTGCTTCCACAACAACTGGCGTCGACTCATTAACTGTGTTACTACTGTGATCACATCCTTCGTGTCCGTCTTGAGCAAACAGCGATGCCGATGCCAGGTACAGCACTATCAATAGTAGTATCAAAATGCGATTAGTCATTGTTTGTTTCCTCGTGAGCCTGAAGGATTTTTCCTCCAAGCCGTTCCATTGCTATTATCTGCTCGCGAAAAGCGAGCACTATGTCATTACGTTCGAATCTTAGCTCCACCAGTGCCCGATTTGCCTCCAATAGATTGGTGTATGGCAGTCGGCCCGACTGATACAGAACCTGCATCGTCTGATACGTTTCCTCCGCAGTCGGAAGTAACTCGGCGTTAAGGGCGGTATGGCGGTTATTCAGCTGTCTCAAACGTGCCAGTCCGGATGCAACCGCCGCCATACTCTCTATCTGTGCCTGCCGACGTTCAAAATCGATCCGTTGGATTTCGGCATCCAGGCTCTGCAGAACGCCATGATTCTGATCCCTAAACGGTAACGGCAGGGAGATACCAAACATCAGAGAGTTGGACTTGTCAGCGACCAGCCGTGTGTAACCGCTGCTCAAAGTGAGATTGGGTTTTGCCTCGGCATCTGCCAGGTATCGCTGGGCTTTCAATTCTTCCCGGTGACGGTCCAAAGTTATTAACTCTCGGGTCGAGTCAGCTATAGATTCAGTGATTCGGTCCAAAACAGATTTGAAATCCGGCTCGGCAGGCACGACCACTCTGATTCCGGGATCTCCTGCCCACAATGACGCGAGTGAAATTTGGGCGGTCTCAAAGTCCAGTTCCACCTCCCCGCTGGCCAGTCTGGCACGCTGAAGTTCCAGTTGGGCCAGTAGCAATTCCGACTGAAGTGCTGCCCCTTGCTCAATTCGCTGCTGGATTGTGGCTACAATGTCTTCAGCTAACCCAATCGAAATGTCCGAGAGATCATACTGTACCTGGGCATGAGCCAGCGCGAAATAGCGAACTCGCGTCTCCAGATAGAGATCAAACGCGGCCACCCTGGCATCGAATTCAGATGTTTGCCATTCAGCTTCAGCTACTTTCCTTCGGGCTCCTCGTTGTCCGAAAAGCTCAAACTCCTGAGACAAGGAAACTCCGATTTCAGATTCGTCGAAACCGGGAGTATCCCAGGTCACTCCGCCAAGCTCAGCCTCAAGCTCCGGATTGGGTCGGACTCCGGCCTGGGTAATCTCGCCCTGCGCCGCCTCTCGTCTCAGGTCAAGAGATGGCAACAACGGATTTCGCGTAGCAACCAGATGCAACAATTCTGGAAGGGTCAAAACCGAATCATCGACTCCGACCGTTGCCTCGATGATAGCAAACGGGGCTTCCCAACGGTCAGATCCACTTGCGGGTGCTGTCAGCGCAGATAATAATAGTAGCGTCAATAACACCAGTGTATACAATCGTCCTTTCATGCATTTTTCTCCATAAAATTCATCGTTCCAGATAGGGCAAACCCACAGGAGGGGTCTCCCAATCAGACATGTTAGAATTGGCGTAGTGTTAAAAAAAGAAGATCAAGAGAGAAGAACTGTTGGAATCATCTCAATCGGAACAGTTCGTCTCTCTTTGGCAACTGGTGCCCAGGCACGACCAGAGCAACCGTTGGTAATAACCGCCCATTCACTAAGGAAACTGGCTTGGGGCGGGGAAAAGGATCTTGTAACCGGTCTGTCAGTAATTTTAGAACGTTGCCACCACTGAGAACCGTCGAGAGGAATGTCCGAACAACCAGCACAATCGTGGTGGTGATTGCTCTCGGTCTTGATAGCAACAACAGTTGATGGACACTCGGTCTCACAACAGGACTGAGCAAGGGCTGATTCTATCTTGATATTGCCCTGATCGCCGATACACAGCACCTGTGAGAAACTGCTCAAATAGAGGCTAAGACCCAGCAGAAGGCAGAGTGGCCAGGTAATTGATTTTCGAAGTAATCCCATAGTGTAGCAATATAATGAACTATTGTATTTTGTCAATGACCAGAATTTAAATGAACTAAATCTGTTCAAATTTTACAATCAACTGATTGTATACCTTGGGAATCGGCAAATTGCTCAGAGAACTGTTGGTTTCACTAAGAAAATAATCTCGTATTTTCATCTCAGACATAGACTTGCCCACCTATCTCCTACGTCCGGCTGGAGCCGAAACAAATCGACAGGATGATCACTAATATCATCAACGCAAGAAATCCATAAAGAATTTGGCGCATAGTAATGGGTCCAACTTTGAAATCCAGCGCTTCATTCATGATCCCGTTGAAGACATCTTCTGCACTTGATGTTGTATCCTGGGATTGGAGGGTGTCGGTGCCGGGCGATGTTCCTTCCGAGTATACCTCCACCGGATGCGGCGTTGTGAAAAGCGGGAGAGCGAAATTCCAGAATACGAGAGCCAATAACAAAGCGATAAGACCAAGCCCAAGAATCACCAGGTCTCGAAAATAGAGCGAGTAGAAGCTAGCCATGCGCGGTGGATCCGAAGATGAAAGGAGAACCTCCACTTCTTCACCGGGTTCGTAGACCGAAAACACATGCACCTTGGATTCGCGTATAACCTGCTCATCACCATGATCGGTACGGTAGGCAAACTCCGGATAGGTTGCCACTGTATTTGATACAACGGTACTTGGCATATTTGGGTTGGAGGGCGAATATGACCTGATTGAAGTGGTTCTGTGAATTTCCCGATGATACCCTACAAAGGTTCCCTCGACCTTGTCTGTCGAATTTGACACAAAACTCACCGTGCGCCAGATTTCCCAAGCCCCATAGAGTATACCGACTACTCCGGCCAACATGAAAATAATCAGCATTCCTTTGAGTAACATCGCAAACATTCGAGCTATACCTTCCTCATTATCTACTGCATACCGGATGACCTAAACATCATTTCTATGCGTTTACCACTGCTTTCAGGTATCTCCAGACGTTGGATCAGTATCTCTTCTTTCGCTCCCACGTACCAGCTCTCCGTTGGTGATACGAAAGACCTGTCATCTGCTCTGGTGAAGTATACATTGAGATAGTGCAAGAGTCAACGTGGTGGCGTAACTGAACGTTCTCGAGAACGCCAATGTGGTATCACGCCAAATAGAAGTTACGTTTTTTAGCGATTCATGCAAACTCCATCATGACATGCCAAATCTACAAAATCACGGCTAAACTTCAAGTCCAACTTGTTCTGATTAGGCTGACGTGGAACACTTGCTCTTCACCGGTTCCGTGAGAGAAGCAACCGACAAATATCATAATTGTCAGCGATATTATTGTAACAACTGATTTTTTTATAGAATTGTATTAGAGGTAATGTTTCAGCTACCGCTATTAGACATAGCCCAGATTGGGATCAGCTCCACGACGATCCGAGCTTCCAAGAACTGCTGAAGAAAGACAAGAAAGAAGGCGGCTCATAACTACCCATCGTTCAACCCACATATCGTGGATGTGATCTGTATTTACGGCACAAGGATCAGGAACTTGTTGCTCCTGCCCACCTGTATTAGCTAATCCGAATGAACGACTCAATCTCGATCTTAATGATTCTCGAAGTCCTCCATCAGCTCATGATTCTTTTTATTCAGTGACTTCTCCATCCCGAAGCCGAAGGCCTCAGGATGCATGTACAATCCTTGCTTGTCTGATTCTTTCATCTCAGCGACTCCGACTGAAACGGTCTTAGCAAAAGCGTCCTTGCGTATACCGGTCACCTGCCAGGAAACTTCCATGGATGGTTTTCCACCGGCTATCGTGAAACGGTTGCCGCTGATCTTCTCTGCAATGTAGACCGGCGAATAGTCACCAATACAGGTCAATTGGTAGCGGAAACTCTCATTCAGCGATTCAAAATACGGTGGCAGTTCAACAACTGCTTCGCCGTTGTCGTCAATCGTCACCATGCCATCGTACACGTTTTTCATATCTGGCGAACTGACATCGCTGTGACTCAGGAAATTATTCTCAGGATTCTGCGGATGATCGATCTTAAATCCACCGCCACCCTTGGTACTCGAGCCAGTTGCATGGAAATTCCCGTAGCTATATACTCCATAGTCAGCTGAAGAGTTGCTACAACTACCATAGACACCATAATTGTTGGTCGAGCTATCAGCTCTTCCAGAAACGCCATAATTATCTATGTTGCCCGGATTAGTGGAGCTTGCTTGAACGCCAAAGGAACCCGATGCCGGACCGTAGGCTCGCGCCATAACTCCTCGCATCACTCCCTCAAAGAAGGCACAATTGGACGATGACAGCTCTTGAACGTGTAGTCTAGCCCAACCGCCAGGCTCAGATGTGCCGATGCCGACTGGACCGCCCATTAGCACAACTGGATCAGCGCGCAATTCCAATCCCTTAAGAGACCCACCACCATCATTTGCGCACTGGATGCGACCACCATGAGAAAGGCTGTATGGGGCAACTATCAAGAGATTGTTCTCTGAATCTCCATTGAATCTGATTCTGACCTGATCACCTTCGATGTGGAGATCATCTGAAGGATCTGATGTCCCTATGCCGACATTCCCACTCTCGCGAAAGACATTTCCTCCAGATACTGTCCAGTCACCGTCTGATGTGGCGGGAGCTGCCAATGCATATGTTGCAGTATCTGAACGAGTAGACATAAACGCGTATACTACAGATGTCATTTCGATTCGAGGTAGAATTTCAGGATCAGAGCCAACTTGTATTCCCAAAAAACATTCAGGTTCGCTGAAAACAGAGTTTGGTATCTGATACGTCGAACCCAAGATAACATGGAATAAACCTTCTGTGACACTGACATTTAAATGCAATTCACCCCACAGGGAGTCGCCAACATTATCGGTTTCCAGTCTGTAGAACCGAAACATAATTCCGACTGTTCCGGTAATCGGTTCACCAGTGTCCTGGTCAGTAAGTAGACCCTGATAATTGATGGTCCTCGGTACCTCTGCATTGACTACCGGTGTCGTAAGTATCGCGACAAGGACAGTCAAGAGAGTGATGAGTACCTTTTGCAAGACAGCATGCGTAGCCATGATTCCCTCCGCAATTGATAGTATTAAACTGATCAATATCCAATTTAATATAGTCGAAAGGGCTGGATATTGCAATAACTAAGACCTCCAGAGCCGTTCTCGAGAACGCCAATGCGCTATCACGCTAAATAGAGATCACATCTAATCGTGAGTCAGAGACCAGCAGGACGGAAGCCGCTGGTCGCAAGAATCATGCCTCCAATAATGTGCTTGTTGTTCGTCGGTAATTTCTTAGAGAGTCCGGGCATCACGCTATTGGAACGCGTCGTTCGGGGGGGTAGTTCTTCTTGTGGAGTATCGAATTATTCAATACCATAAACGAGTGAAGGTGAGCATGCGTCATTTGGAGTATAGGAAGTGAAAAACACACCTCAAGACCTCAGGTTTTTCAAAGTCATTCTTAGTTCTATTGCGGACGGTGTGTTCACGGTTGATAGCAGCCGCACGATCACCAGTTTCAATCCTGCCGCCGAGCGCATCACCGGCATACCGGCCTCAAAAGCTATCGGACGGCATTGTTCGGATGTTTTCCACTCAGACATCTGTGAGAATTGTCTGCTCGAACAGACGCTCAAAACCGGTGTCGAGGCTATCGATCGCCCGGTGAGCATTATCGACAGTCGCGGAGAGAAGATACCGGTCAGTATATCAACAGCTGTGCTCAAGGATGACGATGGCGAGGTTTTAGGTGCGGTGGAGACTTTCAGGGATCTCTCAGCCATCGAACATCTGCGCAAAGAACTCAGCCGGACGTACTCGATTGAGGACATCATCTCCAAGAGCCCTGAAATGCACAAGTTGTTTGCCATCATGCCGGATATTGCTCAGAGCGAAAGTACGGTTCTTATTCAGGGACCATCCGGTTCCGGCAAAGAGCTATTTGCACACGCTATCCATAATCTCAGCCCACGCGCTGACAAAAAGCTGGTCATTATCAATTGTGGTACTCTACCGCACCAGCTGTTTGAATCGGAACTGTTTGGCTACGTCAAGGGTGCTTTCACTGATGCCAGGGAAGATAAGCCGGGCAAACTGGCCAGTGGTGATGGTGGCACCGTGTTTTTCGACGAGATCGGCGAACTTCCATTTGCAACCCAGGTCAAACTTCTACGCCTGCTCCAGCAACGTGAATATGAACCGATCGGTGGAACGACACCCATAAAAGCCGATATCAGGATTATCGCCGCCACCAACCGGGACCTGAAGGGACTGGCAGCTCAGGGAAAATTCCGGGATGACCTGTATTTTCGACTGGCGGTGGTCAAGTTCGGATTGCCATCACTCAACCAACGACGCGAGGATATCCCTTACCTCGTAGATTATTTTATCGAGAGATTCAATGCGCGCAAAGGTAAGCGGATTTTGAGTGTCAATCCGGAGGTGATGAGCGTTTTGATGCAACATGACTACGCCGGCAATATCAGGGAACTCGAAAACATAGTCGAATACGGTTTCGTAGTCTGCCACGGATCAATAATTCAGAAAGAGCACCTGCCAACAGAACTACTCACCGGTACCGAATCACCCAGCCAGCCATCGATATCAGTCAGTAATCCGATTGCTGAGTCCATTGACGAACGGAACCGTATCATCTCCGCCCTGCGACATCATGGCGGCAATATGACAGCCGCCGCCGCTACACTTGGCATTCACAGAACTACCCTTTGGCGCAAGCTAAAACGCTACCAGATCACTTCTGACCAACCCGACTGATCGTTCCACACTCTATTTTCGACCGTTGCATGCAACACTTTCTACCGCAGCATGCAACATATTTTGTTGCAACGAATGCAGCGTTATTACAATTGTCATTATTGTATCATACTATAATATAGCGTATTACACGTATTCATGACGATTGGCATGGTATATGCGATGTTGCATGTACATGACAACAAGGGTTGCAATACCTCAGTTTGGCGATGCGGTGGCTCCCCGGTTCGAGGCTGCCCAAATGCTTGTAATTGCTACGATTGACGGGCCTGATGTGATTTCGTCGGTGTCCATGCCCTGTGCTGGTCCCGATGTCTACCAGTGTCTGCGGATGCTCCAGCTTCACCGCGTCAAGGTCTTGATTTGCAACGGTATCAAAGCTTCCTACCTTGACATGCTAACCGCCTCGGGCGTAACAGTTTTCCCTAAAGTCAGTATGAGCGTCGACGATGCTCTCCGGCAATTCATCGCAGGCAAACTGGCTTCAGTGACGGAAGAATATATCCAGCCGGCCGAACTGTGTCCACTGCCTCACGAAGAATTGGTTGATCACGCTCGCACACTGTTTGAAGAGCATGGCTATACGGTTTCTGAAGGACCCGGCCAGGATGCTTTCCTCATTGATCTGGTGGCCATGATTGATTGTCCAGTGTGTAATCGTCCTGTGCGGGTAGCAATCTGCTGTGGTGCACATACCTATCGACCGGAGCAGGAAATAGCTGAGTTCCACTGCGCAACATCCTCTGGTTGCAATGCTCGAGTATTTGTATGTCCCTCACAGCCAGCCATTCTGAGTTGCTGTCGGGAATATGGAATACAACTGATCGATCCGGACCCGGGAGCGAAACAAATCTCTGATGAAACAAACAGCAAGATTCCTCTTCTGGAGGGACTGGTCATCGGCCACGAGCGAGCATGTTGCGGAGTATTACCAAAAAAAGATGATCACGATGAATAGAATCGACTTGCCCTATGATGTGGCAACGACAACGGCTAGGACTGGAGATTAGATGAGAACAAGACAGATCACTGCGGAGGAGAGACAAAAGGCCTTCGTATCCACCAGAAAACCAG